>JAAYVJ010000262.1 GCA_012517265.1 Planctomycetota bacterium
CGGGTCTTCGAATCGCGACAGTTCCTCGATATATGCGAGCCATAGGGTCTTAATCTGTGTTTCGCAGCCGCAGAAGTGACTGTCCCGCAGAGCCCAGGCGGATGGTCCCCAACTGCCTGTGAGCAGGCATCTCTCACACGCATTGCTCCGCACGTCGGGCGAGGAGATCGTGCCCCCCTGGGCCGGCGGGAGAATGAGCTCGCCGTAGACCCTGCGGACTTCCGCCATCACCTCCTGAGGATCGTCGGAGCTGATCCAGGGCAGAGCGGCGCGCCCATCGAGGTCCCCGATCCGGAACTGCTTCTCGGTCGGTTGTGATTTCATCGCCTGTTCCGTAACCTCGCACCAGATCCGTCGATTCTCGCGGTTCATCGCGCGGATTTCGGGCGACGACACGGAGGCCCGGTGGGCGAAATACGACCATTGCCCCGAGCGAATCCAGGCAGGCCTGTTCCGCTCGTCGAGGAAATCCCCGGCCGAAAGCGAGCCGCTCTCCCAGTCGCGTCGAACGGAGCGAACCAGCAGCGACACCAGTTCCGCCAACTGCGTATCGGCATAGTGCGTGAGCTTCGTGGGACGGACGACATAGCTGGCGAACGCGTATCCGCGCAGCTCCCACTCGTTCTCGAACAGGGCCGCGATGTAGGCGGTCGTCTCCGGCTGCAATGCATAGGCGGTTTCGAGCGGGGCGAAGGCATTCTCCTGTCGCGAGTGGGCGCGGAGCAGCATGCCCTGGCGAAAGAACTCCTGTGCCTCTTTCTGCGGCTCCCACCGCGACGACGAAGACGTCGCGACAGCGGCTTTGAGCAGCTCGGCGGCCGCGGTATCGACCGCCCGAGCGGGCGCGTTGGGATCGACCGGCGCGACGATGCTCCCTTCGCCTGCGGCCCGTCTCCATCGCAACGCCATTTCCAGCCGGCCGGCGGATCGCTGAAGACGGCCGTCGATCAGAATGCCCGAGTCCCAGAACGCGCTGTCCTCGCCTTCGGTGAGCTGCTTCTCCTTCAGCAGGAGGCCGAGATCCTCTCGCTCCAGGACCAGAATCCTCGGCTCCCCACCCAGTCGCGCCGACAGCAGCTTCGGCAGCGTCCTGGCCAACATCTCATACCGTTCGTCCAGCTCGACGCGGTGGATGTCGACGATGCCCACCGGGACCGAGTCCCCATCCGGCCGGGCGATCTTTTCCATCGTGTCCTGCACTTTCTGCGCGATCCTCGCAGCCGCGGCCTCCGCCTGCGTCGCCTCCAGGGCTTCGTAGCCTTCCCAGAGCCGCAGGCCGTGTGCGGTCTCCGCCACCCGCACACGGACCAGCCGGCCCTGGGTCTGTCGCAACGGCTGCGCCCCGTCTTCCAAGGAGATCAGCACCATCGCGTCGGCCCGCAGCAGCCGGCCGGTCGCGGCCACGGTCTGGCGGTCGACGAGCCCCGCCGCTGTGAGGCGATGCTCCTGCAACACTCTGTCCAGCTCGCGGCGTTCCACCAGCCGGAGCCGGTCCCCCTCGGACAATCGCACTTCCAGAAGCGAGAGTATCGGGTCCAGGCCGGGACCTGCGATCAACGCAACGGTCGGAGCGGGCGGCTCTCCCGACATCCCTCCACCGGCCATTGTGACGAAGAACAGGCTCACGACGATTGCGTTTGCGATGGCGCGTTTACGCATGCTGCTTTCTCTCCCCTGCGGATCTCTCTTTTATTGCTTCGCTTCGGGCGTCGTCGTCGTCTCGGCGGCGATCTCGCGGATCAGGGCGACGGCCAATTCGTGGCCTGCGGATTGCAGGGCCGTCTTGGCCGCGATCGTTTCGGACAGGTCCACCGCGCGTCGCGTCGTGCGCTTGACCGCGACGATCCGGCCGGAATCGCGCCGCGTCGCCTGCAGCTCCAACCGGCCGACGCAACTGACGAGCCCGCCGATCCGGGCCGCGAAATCGCTGACGCCTTCGCCTGTGACTACGATGTCGCAGCCGGCCAGCGTGACGTTCTTCGTCCATTTCTCCAGCGTGTCCTTGTCCGCTTCGAGGACCTCGAACCCCGCCTCTTTGAAGACCTTCTTGATCTCCGTTGCCGCCGCGGGGTCGGGCGACCTCGTTCGCATGTGCGACTCCGACACGATGACCGCCACCGTGGGCAGCGTCCTGCCCGCTAGTTCGAGACGAAGGGCCTCGATGGATGTTTCGAGCTTCTCATTGCGGGGCAGCAACTGGGGGACCCATTGTCCCAGTCCTTCCACCAGCTTCTCCACGAGCTGATCGACGATCGGCGACAGGTCGCTTTCGAGCTTGCCCTTGGCGATGACCCCTTTGACCTGGCTGGTCTCTGTCCCGACGACCTTGGCGACCAGGTACAGATCGCGATCCACCGCGAAGGCCCGCCCGAAGACGAGGATTCTCGCCCCGATCATTCTGCCGACCTGGGTCGATCGGCCGGCTTCGGCGAGGCCCGAGAGGCTCAACTGGAGCTCTGCGATCGCTTCGTTCACGTGCTTGCGCTCCACCAGCGTGAACTGATCGTAGACGCTCAGGCGGGCGGTGAGAATGTCCGCCAACTGCCGGCCGAACTCCGGATTGCCGGGCGCCGTGCTCTCGAAGTTGAAGATGGCGACCGGCACGCTCGCGAGAGTCTGGACGGTCTGGGCGGTTGCCGCATCGTTGGGATCGGTTGCCGCCGGCGCCGTCAAGGCCGGCAGAGCCATCAGCGTCGCAACGATCGCGGTTCGAGAGACACGCAGGGACATCATGGTCTTGTCCTTTCATTGTCGCCCGCCTGGCAGGCGAACCGAATCAGGTTTTGGAACAGCGCCATCTGCCGTGGATCTTCGCTGTCCGTGCCGGGAAGCTGGCAGCAGAGGATTCGATGATTCCCCTCGTGAATGACGCACAGGTACGACGACACTTCGCTTTCGCTCGCCGCCGTGTCGCGGAGGAACGAGACGATGGTCCTGCCGGGCCGCCGCGCGACGTGTACGGGCCGGGCGCCGGTCACCAGTCCCAGGACATCGCGGGAACAAAGACCGTCCAGGAGAACGCCGGAGCGCTCACGGACCACCGCGCCGGGATCATTCTGGTCCTGGGCGATCGAGATGTGCAGCGAGTCCGGCCACTGCTCCTGCCGGAACAGGACCACGACTGCGTTCGAGTCCGTCGTCTCGATGCGGTCCAGAATCCTCCCGATGGCGGGAGGATCAAGCCTCTCGCCTATCACGACCGCGCGGGGCGTGCGGAAATCGCGTACCGCCTGGAATGCCGCGTCCGAGGCCGGGATGCGAGATTCGGACAGCAGCGTCTGCACGACGCCGGATGGGTCCAGCACCCACAGCCCCTGATAGACCGGTGCTTCTTCGCGTGGCCGGCAGGCGGGCCACAGGCGAATCGGTCTTTCGACCGCTTCGAGAAACTCCTCGCCCAGGAACAGCTCGGCCCTGCATCGGATCTCCGTGACGGCGCGAACCTCAGGAAACGTCAGTTCGCATGGCGTTCGCAGACCTCTCGCGAGCGTCATCGTTCGTTCGTGGATCGTCTGACCGGCCGCGGAGGCCGTGACCCTGAGGCGATAAGGCCCCTCAAGCCGCGCCGCCTGCCTCACCGACAGATCGATCTGCGCGTCGCCCGGCGTGTAGATCGCCTCGCGTGAAGTGGTCATCTCCAGCAGTGCGTCGCCCGCCGGGGCGGGCGGGACGGCCCTGAGCAGAGAGAACACCGCGGCGCAGGCGATCAGACCCGTCCTCATAATGCGATCCTCGCTCCAGACAGTGGAATCGGCCGGGCCGTCGCGCCCAAGTTGAAACTGCTCGCTCCCAGTCGCAATTGGGCAAGGGAGGAGAAGGCGTCTCGGCCGACCTGGGTGACGCGACCCTCGCGGGTCTGGCCGTCGAGGCGGGCCACGAAGTCGATGTCCACTCGCCCGTCCTTGCCCAAGACCGGCACCAGACGCAACTCGATGGTCGAGCCGGCCGCGGTTTGCAGAGTGCAGACCACCTCCTGCCTGGGAAAAACGACGAGATCCGCATAGCGGCGTCCGTCCTCGCGACCGGTCTCCTCCACCGCCAGACGCAGGACGACCAGTCCCTCCTCGGGATGCCCCGGTCCCTGTGGCAGAGTCAGCCCCATCTGGCTGGCGCCGGCCGAATCGATCATCAACCAGGGGTGCTGATCCGCGAACAGACCCCGCACCTGGGCGAACGCCTGCACGAGTCGGTCTGTCTGGGCCTGCGTGAGCAGGGCGAATCCGCCGGCCGTTCCGGCCGCGTCAGGCGAATCGCCCGAATGGCGGGGGGCCTGCCGGTGGAGGAGCAGTCCGATCGAGACCATCAGACAGGCCGCCATCGCCAGGGCCGCGCGTCGCCAGAATGCGATCTGCCGGCGCTCGGAACGGGCCCGGCGGCGACGGTCGGAAACCGCGGCGCCGATCCGCTCGCGCAGAGCGGGCCACGAGTCCGGCGGCTGCGTGTTCGCGTAAACCTCTTGCAGGATCTCGTCGATGTCCCCATGTTGGTCGTGCTTGTCGTTCGACTTGGTCATGATGCCACCCGATCAATCAATGAACTCCCGGAGGTCCGCCCTGAGGAGATCCTTCGCTGCCTCCACGCAGCGACAGATCGTCGCCGGCGAGCAGTTCAGAATCCCAGCGACGTCCTTCTGCGGACGCCCCTCCATCAGCACCAGAATCGCCGCCAGCCTCATCTTCTCCGGCATCTTCTGCAGGGCCGTGCGTACGGCCTGGGCCCGTTCGTTTCTTCCCGCGTCGTCGCAGGAGGCGGCCGCGCCGGCCGGGTCGGCTTGGCGCCCGATGTCGCGACGTCCCTTGCGAAGCCATCGTCTGCCATGGACGGCGTGTCGGATCCGCCTGCGAAGCAGATTCGACGCGATCACCAGTACCCATCCTTCGAAGCGCTCGCGGTCTCTCAGGCTGCCGATTCTTTCCAGGGCGATCAGGAACGTCTGCTGGCAGATGTCGCCGGCGTCCTGGTGATTGCCGGCGTAATGATAGGCCAGGCGGTACACGCTCTGGTAGTGCCGGTCCACCAGTGCGGGGAACGCCTGCCGATCCCCCGTCTGATGTTCCCGTGTTGCCGATGGTTCCGTCACTGTGCCGCCTCGATGGCTCCGGTTCTGTCGCGACGCCGCTTGCTCCGACTGTGAGAAAGAGTCTCTCGTCCCAAGAGAATTTCACAGAAAGCGTCCCCCGTCCACATTTTTCTTGGCACGCAGGAACGGCCTGCAATGGCGCCTGGGGCATGCCATTCCAGAACCAGAGCAACC
>JAAYVJ010000263.1 GCA_012517265.1 Planctomycetota bacterium
CGATTATCGAACAGTCGCTGAGCCTGCTCCGCGAGATTGACCTGCGAGAGATCCACCTGCCAAGGCTTGAACTCGGGCAGCGCCGCCCGGATCGCGTCGGCGGTCGCCCCCACCGGATGATCCGGATCGCGGGCCCGCTCCGACGGTTCGTGAATCTGCCGCAGCGATTCACGGATGGTCTGCTCCTGTTCGGGGGACAGCAGGGGGTTCTGTCCTCGCTTTCGGATTGATTCCAGGTGGCGATCCCTGAACTCCTTGAGCAACTCCCGCGGCACGGGTCGCAGGCTCAGGGCCTTCCGCATGACCTGGTAGAACGCCTCCGAACTGAGTCCCTCGGCCGCCGCGTTCTGGAGTTCTTGGACAAGCTCTGCGCGTTCGGGATCCATGGTCTTGCTCCCTTCGAGGATGCGTTCAGCCGCGGCTTGAAGTCGCCGGCGTCCGTCGTGGAGGCGTCGCTTCAGCGTGCCGACGGGCACATCGAGAAAGCGGGCCGCGTCCGCAACGCTGTAGCCCTCGTAGTAATACAGGCAGATGGCTTCGCGGGCCGTTGCGGGCAGGCCCTCCACGGCCTCGCGGATCAGAGCCGCCAATTCCTGCCGCTCCAGACGCTCGCTCGGAGCCGCGGCCTTGCGGTCCGGCGCCGTCTCCGGCGCGACTCGCTTCTGCGGTCTCGTATGCCGCGCGGTGCGAATCACGATGGTCCGCAGCCAAGGCCCGAACCGCTGAAGGTCTCGCAGGCTCGCCAGGCTCTCCATCGCAATGAAGAAGGCCTCGGACGCCGCATCTTCCGCCTGAGACAGGTTCCCGGTGACGCCATAAGCCGCGGCCCGTGCCGCACGCCAGTATCGCTGATACAACTCAGCGACAGCCGCCGCCTCGCCCCGCGTCGCCCGTTCAACCCAATCTTGTTCCGTGTGTTCTGCCATCTCACAGATAGGTGTTCTGCTGCCGGTTCGAGGTTCGCGTCTTTCGACGTTTTGTCGCAGAATATGTCGGACGATCGGCGCAGTTCTTGTTTGTAGTGACGCCGTAAGGCGTTATCTTATGCGATTACGCCCGAGAATATGCCCTTACGGGCACACTACGAACAGGTCTCCCTGGACCCTTACGGATACTACCGTCCGCGCGAGCGCTGCCGGCCTTCGCGGTTGCCTTGCCTGTCGCCGGGGCGGATGGGGGTGCGGGCGCCTCGGACGTCTGTTGCGATCGAGTACAGCGAGGTGCGGGCCGTGATGAATAGAGATCGATTGTCCGGGCCGCCGAACGTGAGGTTGGCCGGGCTCTCGGGGACCGCGATCTCCGCGACCTTCTCGCCTCGCCGGCTGTAGACGGTGATGCCTTTGCCCGTCAGGTAGACGTTGCCGCGGGCGTCGATCGTCAGGCCGTCGGAGCCCTGGTCGAAGGGCTGCTTGTCGGCGAGTGTGCCGTCGCCGTTGATGCGATAGGACCAGGTCTTCTTGCCGCCCTCGTCGGCGACGTACAGTCGCCGGCCGTTGGGCGTGCCGATGACGCCGTTGGGGCGGACCATGTCGCTGACGACGCGGATCATCTTCTTTCGGTCGGGCGTCAGGTAGTAGACGTGCTCGCCGTCGATCTCCATGCCGTCCCGGCTGCCGTAGCGGGGGTCCGTGAAGTACACGCCGCCGTTGGGGTCGATCCACAGGTCGTTCGGGCTGTTGAACCGCTTGCCTTCGTACTTGTCCGCCAGGACGGTGATCTCGCCCTTGGGCGAGATGGAGACGAGCCGCCGGTCGCCGCCCTGGGCGGCCAGCAGGTTGCCGTCCTTGTCGAAGTACAGTCCGTTGGCCCCGCCGGAGTTCTCCAAGAAGGTGCTGAGCGTGCCGTCCGCGACGGACCACTTGAGGATGCGGTTGGTCGGGATGTCGGTGAAATAGACGTCCCCCTGGGCGTCCGCCGCGGGGCCTTCGGTGAACTTAAAATCCCCGGCCAGCTTCTTGGCCTGTGCTCCGGCCGCGATTACGGCGAAGGTTTCCTGGGCGAGGGCTGTCGCCGTCACCGCGACGACCAACACAATTGCGAGTCTCTTTGCCGTCATAGGATTGCCCTTTCCTTTTGAGGATGAGTGTACCCGGAGGTTGTGGAGAGAGCAATCCTCCAGTGAATGGACATTGATCTCCCGCGTTTTGGTTGATAGGCTGGCCGGCGGCATGAATGGCGGCGCGTGCGCCGGCTTTGAACCGGAGATGACATGTGAACATAGTCCCCGCGACGATTGCGGATGCGGCGGCGATTCTGAACCTGCAGAAGCTCGCCTACCAGAGCGAGGCGAGGATCTACAACGACGATCGGATTCCGCCGCTGACTCAGACTCTCGAAGAGATCGAGAAGGAATTCGCCGATCTCGTCTTCCTGAAGGCGATGACCGACGACGGCGCCCTCGTCGGCTCGGTGAGGGCACGCGAACGAGACGGAACCTGCTTCATCGGCCGACTGATCGTCCATCCCGACCATCAGGGCAGGGGGATCGGGGCCGAGCTCATGAAGGCGATCGAATCGCGGTTTGCCCACGCGAAACGCTTCGAGCTGTTCACCGGCCACAAGAGCGAGCGGAATCTGCGATTCTACCGGAAGCTCGGATATCAGGCGTTCGAAGAAGAACAGGTCACGGGTTCGCTACGGTTGGTGTTCCTCCAGAAGGAGAACTCCTCACGCAGAGGAGAGAGAAGGCATGGGACTTGAATTCTCCACGATTCGCAACGAAACGCCCGGCGTCGTCGCGTCACCGCTGAAGCGAAGCTATGCGGCCCTCGCGGCGAGCGAACCATCCCTCTGGAGAGGGGAACAGGCCCGTTGGGACCAGCATGGCCGCGACGTGTTTCAACAGATCGAGACCGTCGGAGCGAGCGTGTTTCTCACCCGCTTCGACGGCTCGATCGTCGGTTTCGCCTGGTGGGACCCGCGGCAGAGGCCGCAACGTGGCATCGTGGAGCACAACTGCATCCTGCCCGAGTGTCGGGGTCGGGGCTTCGGCCGTCACGGCGGACGAATCGAATCCTCTTCTTCAATGGTCCACCCCGTCAGCGTGGGCGGCCCGCTGCAGAGTTATGGGGCGATCTTGATTCTCGCCAGATAGATGCTCGTCTTGCCTTCGTGGCTGGAGTAGTAGCTCAGGTAGAGCAGGCCGTCGTGCCAGAGCAGGCCGGGATAGCTCGTGTCGCCGCCGCTGGGGAGCTTCAGGAGCTTGGTCATCTTGTGCTCCGTCACGTCGAGCCGGCACAGGGCCGTGTGGGCTCCGCCTTCGTGCATCCGGCCGGCGGCGAGCCACTGGCCGGTCGGAAGTTGGATGAAGTTCGGGCCGCCGAAGCCGTTGAACTCGGCGCCCAGGTCGTGCCAGTTCCATTTCGTGAAGTCGCCGCCGCTGACGCCGAGGATCGCGCTGTAGGGACCGTCGCCGCCTTTGTCCCGGCGGACCAGGGCGTAGCACGTGCCGTCGGAGGTGAACCGCAGGGCGGTCTCATTCGGGAAGCCTTCCCCATAAAGTCTTTCGACCACCGGCTTGAAGGCCAGACCGTCTTCGCTGACGAGCAGGCTCAAGTGTCGCTCGCCGGCCCCCGCGGCGTAGGAGACGCCGTAAGCCTTGCCCTCGTGCCAGGTCGCCGACCACAGCCATCGCCCGGGCTCGGAGACGATCTGCGGCTTGGTCCAGTCGACGCCGTCTTTGGAGAACGCGACGAACGAGCCGGTGGGGGCGCTCTGGCCGTCCTTTTCCCGCGGCGCGGCCCCGCCC
>JAAYVJ010000002.1 GCA_012517265.1 Planctomycetota bacterium
CTCCGCGACGGTCCCCTTTGGCACGTCCGCGCCGACCTGCATGACGGTCCGCACGCCGGAGAAGTCGTTGGCCGCCAGCGTAACCGCTTTGCTGGCGGCGCCCCGGAGCAACAGGAACAGCCCTGTCCCCTCCGGCGGGGTACAGCCGCGAATCATCGCGTTCTGCACGTCGACCAGGCGGAGCAGCGAAGCGGCACCATTTGAATGCGGAACGTCCAATCCGTCAACCGTCGCGTTCCAGACGTCTTCCAACGCCACGGCGTGCCGCTTGTCCTCGCCGGCCAGTTGGAACTGCACATCGGTCATCTTGAGGCCCCGAACGTGCCGGCAGTAGAACCCATAGGCAGGTAACTTGCCGAACATCGCGTACTCGGGGTACTTGTCCGGATTTTCGGGGACCAGACGCGAGGCCTCTTCGAGCGAGCCGCCCCCTGAGAACGAAAGGCGGATATT
The DNA here is from genome assembly GCA_012517265.1 of Planctomycetota bacterium. Classification (GTDB taxonomy): domain Bacteria; phylum Planctomycetota; class Phycisphaerae; order Sedimentisphaerales; family Anaerobacaceae; genus PLanc-01. Next base: position 454 of record JAAYVJ010000002.1, read on the forward strand.
GCTGAGGGTGAGGTTCTCGACGTTCGCGCCCGGCAGACCCGCGATCGCGCAGCCCACATGATCGGCGCCTGTCGCCTCGACGTCGCTGATCGTGACATTTCGCAGGGCGCCGACGCCCGGCTTGTCCATGCCTTCCTGGAACGGCCTGGCGCGGTTGCCGAGTCGGACGAAGATCGGGGCCCCAACACCGGTCATTGTGACGCCGGTCACAACAACGCGATCCATCGTTCCACCGTCCACCACCTCCAGCGCGATCCCGGCCAGACGTGTATCATGAATGGAGCAGGCGTTCATGACGATGTTCTGAAAGCCGCCGTTCGATTCGGTGCCCAGCTTGAATGCGTTGCACGCGCTGCGCAGCACGCAGCCAGTGACGACGATGTCCTGGCACGGGCGGGCCGACGTGCTCTTGAGCACGATGGCGTCGTCGCCGGAATCGATGTTGCAGCCGGTGATGAGGACCCTCCTGCAAGAGTCGATGTCGATGCCATCATTGTTTTGATTGACATGGCTCCTGACTACAACGCCGTCAATGCGAACGTCGTCGCAGGCGAGGTAGTGCTGGACCCACATGGGCGAATTCCGCATCGTGACGCCTTGCACAACAACATCCTTGCACTCAACGAAGCGGACCACGTACGGGCGGACTTTGTATGGTCCGTGGAACAAAGCACCTTGACCATCGATGATGCCGCGGCCGGTGATCGCGATGCGTTCGGCCTTCTCGGCGTAGATCAGGCTCTTGTCGGTGTAGGTGTCGGTGTACGAGCGGTAGGCCGGGATCATCGGTGGATACTGAGCGAGGTCGCCGGTCCCCACGAGCGTGCAACCGGCGTCGAGTTCGACAGTGACGCCGGTCTTGAGCACGATCGTGCCGCAGAGGAACCTCCCCGGCGGCAGGTAGACCACCGCCCCGCCGGCGTTGGAACACTCGTCGATCGCCTTCTGGATGGCCTGTGTGCAAAGGGCTTGCCCGTCGGGTTTGGCACCATAGTCGCGTACGTCGTACAGAGCCTGGGCCGCCTGAAGAATTGAACAGCTGCTCGCGAGCACAATGGTCAACCACGACGTTGGCGACATAGAAGGCCCTCCGTCATCGTGCGGACATAAAAAAACCCCGCAGCGCATCCTTTCGCCACGGGGCAACGAAAAAGCTCTCACGTAGGGTGTGCCGGGCACACCCTGAATCCTACTTCGGCGCGGTCGTCAAAGGACCCGTGTCGACGGGGGCCTCGACCACCACACCCAGCTTGCCCAGCGCTCCGGCGACGTCCGGCTGCCTAGGGTTGAGCTGGAAGCTCTTCGAGAGGTACTGCTTGGCCTGCGTGTTGTCGCCCTTTCCCAGGTAGTAGTAGCCGATTTGCCGATTGGCCTCATACGAGTCCGGCGCCGATTCGATCGCCAGCCTGTAGCACCGCAACGCGTAGGCGTCCAGTCCGAGTTGCTCGAACTCCCAGCCGAGCCGGATCGTTTCGCTCACCACGGCGCCGGCCTGCCGGATATACGTATTGGCGAACTGCTCGGCCTGCGCGGTCTGACCACGGTCGATGTTCATCTTCACCAGGCCGGCCTGCGCCGCCCGGTTTGCCGGCTGGAAACCCAGCGCGACGTTGTAGTGATACTCCGCCTTGTTCCAGTTATGAGATTTGTGATACAGCCGGGCCAGATCGTAATGCACCTGGGGGTTTTCGAACTTCTTATCGAGTTCGGCCAGCAACTGAGCCTCGGTCATGTCGGACGGAACCGTCACGGTCGTATCGACCGGCCGCACCGTCCGGGCCCCTTCACCGCACCCCCAAAGAGCGAACAAGGCTGTACCCAAAAGCACACGCAGCACAACATTCCTTGCCACCGGCTTCGTGCTCCTTTGTCTGCCTGCCATTGACGCCTCCACAGAGATCCCACAGTTTGCCTGTGCAAAAACTTCTGTGGGACCGACGGCAGTATTCTGCCAGCCATCGCGTGCGAATGCAAGCAAAAAACCGGCGGCTGCGCAAAGAAAGTTGCAGTTTTCGCGGACCGAGTGACATGGTCGCGACTTGCGGCCCGCGGGCGCGGCGCCTGTAATAAAGGCAGCGCCCGAATCGACATATGTACGGACGGCGATCCTGACGCGAGGATCGACGTCAACGACAGCAGGCTCAGAAAGTCAGTGAGGACGTTCTTGCAGACACACGACTGGCAGGTCATCGTTCGGGAGTACGGGCCGTTGGTCTGGCAGACGGCGTATCGCCTTCTGCCCAACCACGCGGACGCCGCCGATTGCTTTCAGGAGACCTTCCTGACGGCGCTGGAACTGTCGCGCCGCCAGCAGGTGCGGAACCTGCCGGGCCTGCTCGTGCGGCTGGCGACCACACGGGCGATCGACAGGCTGCGCCAGAAAAACCGCCGGTCCAGAAGCGAGCCGAGCGACGAAGAACCACAGGCCACGGGCGCCGACCCGCTCGATCAGCTCGAGGCGGAGGATCTGGCGATCCAACTGAGAGAGGCGATCGCGGACCTGCCGGCGCAGGAGGCTAAGGTGTTCTGCCTGCGGTACTTGAGCGAATTGAGTTATCGCCAGATCGCCCGCGAGCTGCAGATCGGGATCAGCGCCGTCGGGGTGTCGTTGCACCGCGCCAAGGCCCGCCTCCGCCAGTCGCTGGCCCAGACAACCGTATCCAGTGAGGTGTCCGATGAACAGAGGAGATGACGAGAGAGACATTCTGGCCGAAGCCCTCGCTCGACTCAAAGGACAAGGGCTTTCGCTAGAGCCGCCGAAAGCGGTGGTTGAGCAGACGATACGGCGCCTGGCCGAGGCGGGGTCTGCGACTGGAGATCCAGATACCAGCAGCGCAAGGCGTTCATTTCTGGGACGTATCACCATCGCGGCGCCCCTTGCCGCCGCGGCGCTGATCGCGGTTGGGTTCGCGATCGGCAGACTGTCGAGCCCGGCTGAACCGAGCCTCGAAGAGCTTCGCGAGGCTTTGGCGCCCACCGTGGCCGCGTCCATCGAACCGGCCCTTCGCGCCGCGCTGCTCGAGGACGTGCGACAGCGATGCGAGGTCGCCCTGACGGCAAGTTACGACAAGATGAGCGAGGAGCTCACGCAGCAATACCGCGAGGACATGAACCGATACGCGGTCCAAACGCTGGCGGCCTCTAATGCGGTGACCAACCGCCTCCTGGCCGAACTGCTGGAGAACATCGACGCGGCGCAGGCCCAGGATCTCGACCGAGTCGCGCGGGCGCTGGAGGAAATCGAACTCAACCGCATGCAGGACAAGACGCAGCTCGCCGCCGGTCTGCAAACGCTGGCCAGCCGGACCGCGGATGAGCTGACGCAAACCCGGCGACAGTTTGTGCAACTGCTCGCCAATCATCAACTGAAGGACCCTGGCCCCCAGCCGCGGCCCTTCCAAAATCCCACGGAAAGGAAGCAA
>JAAYVJ010000264.1 GCA_012517265.1 Planctomycetota bacterium
CGCGTGACAGCCCGAATGCCGCCGGCGACGGCGGCTTGCAGGGGGCGTGGCGAGGTGGCCACCGCAAGCGACAGCAGAATCAAACTACAGAAACCTCTCTTTGGCATCAGCCAAGCCTCCATACAAGACCATGAAGCCAATATGATACAGGACTTGTCGTTGCATCGCAAGGTCAGATTCACTGGCCAAGCACGCATGAATGCGGAGCCTGGCCATCGTCATCTGCCCGGCGGGCTGGTGGTACGGCGATACGAGCGAAGAGAAGCTCGACGCCGTGCTCCAGGCCCTTGAGGGGGGCCGGCCCGCGCCCGGCCATCTGATCTGTCCGTGACGGGGATTGCCGTTTCGGCCGTCACGCGTTCTAGGGTTCGAGCGGTCCGATCTGGTCCTCGATCAGCTTCTTCTCGGTCTGGCTGATCGCGCGACGGCCCCAGGCGCCGATGGCCCAATCCTTGAGCTGTTGCTTCTGCTGGACGGTCGGACTGGGCGGCAGCCGGAACGAGCCTTCTCGCATCTGGCGGAAGGTCTCGCCGGAGATCCGGCCGCTGCGATAGGCTTCGTTGATCAGGTCCGTGCGTCTTGACATATCGGAGACGCCCTGGAGCGTCCTGGCCAGTTCCGCCGTCTTGATGCTCCGGAAGGCCTTGCCGGGTCCTTTCTCCATCGCTTCGAAGTAGTGAGCCATGTTCTCGACGACCTTCTGTGGCGTCAGCTTGCTGCCGCCGGCCACGTTGCCCAACGCTTCGAGCATGTGTTCGGCCTGCTTGGGCGAGATCGCGCCGCGGTCGACCTGCTTGAAGATGTCCATCGCCTTTTCGAGCTGCGGCGGGACATTGGCGCCGTACAGGGCGACGCGTTTGGCGACGATGTTGTCCCATTGTTTTGTGGCCTGGCGCATGCCCTCGGCCATGTCGCGAGAGTACTTGGCGGATTCACGCCCGGCCTCGGAGGCCTGGTGGAACCAGTGCTCGCTCTTGGTGATTATCGTGTCGCGGATGTCTTGAGGGCGAGCCACCGGCGGCGTGATGTCGTTGTTCAGCCAATCGTTGATGTGCACGTCCGGGCCGGTGTTGTAGGCCTCGCGGTGCCATTTCGAGGTGACCATCTGGTCCATATCGTCGGCGAACTTGCCGACCTCGGCAGGATTGGCGGGCAACTGGCCGCCGTGGCAGCGTTTGTACAGTTCCTGTTGATAAATGGGGCCCGAGATGTCGTGGTTCACGTCCAGGGTAACAGTGCGCCCCTCGACGGTGATCGTGCGACCGTCGGGAGTGACGATCTGTCTGTCCGGCGTCTTGCCGGTGATCTGGTACGTGACGTCGCGGTCCCTCCCGTACTTCTTGAAGTCCGGATCGATGTCGGCCCCGCCTTTCTTGTTGGTGGGGTTCCACACGCTGACCTCGATCTTATCCGGGTCCAGGCCGTGCTCTCTGGCGAACTTGCGGACCTCCTCCGATTCCTTGATCCGGCTCATCGTCGGAACGTCTGCGTCGCCGTAGATCTTCTTGATGGTCTCGTTGGCCTTCTTGCGGACATCGTCGGAGACGTCGGCGCTGTTCATGATCGACTGGGCGGTCTTGTCCCGCTGGATGTTGAGGATGGCCTTCTCCATGGCCTCGTCGCCGGCCTGACCGCCGTTCTTGACCAGAGCGTTCAGCTCGTCGACGTTCTGGCGGGCCGCGTCGCGGGCTTTGTCCATCTGCCACAGGTCATCCATACCCTCTTTGGTCTGCCGGTATCCGGCCTTGGCGGCGTCGACCGCGTCGTCGGCGTTCTTGCCCAAGAGGCTGCGCTCCTTCGTGAGGAACTTGGCCACATCGTCGGCGAACTGGTCGAACTTGTCGATGTCGGCGCCGATGCGACGGAGCAGGCTGTTCTTCATCTCGCTGCTCATCTCGCCGGTGGCGGCGAGGAACTGGCTCAACGCCTCCTGTGCACGAGGCGACCGCTTGAGGGCCTCCTCGAGCGCCACCGGTCCGGCCGAACAGGCGGCGCGGAAGAACCGCTCCCAGCCGGAGAGTTGTTCGCCCGAGAGAGATTCCCCGGTGACGGCGCCGATGATGTCGAGGGCTTCGCCGGTGTAGGGCAGCGCCTCCAGCACGTCCTGGGTGATCTTCTGGTTGGCCTGGATCTCCTGGATGACGGCCTCGGCCTGCAACTGGGCGGCTTCGTCGAACTTGCCCAGGGCCTCGGCGCGTTGACGCATGCCGTCCATGACCGTCTGCGGGTCCTCGGTTGCCAGCAGACGCAGCCAATACATCTCTGTGAGTTCCTTCATCTTCGCCCGCCAGGCGGCCAGTTCCACCGGATCGCTGGGCGGGTCAGAGGCCTTGAAGCCCAGGGACTGCAGGAAGTCGGGGAGCTTCCCGTCGGGCTGGTCCAGCCGGTCGCAGCGCTTGAGCAGGAGGTCCTTGTACTTGAGGAGCAGCTTGTCCATGGTCTGGCCGTTCACGGGCCGGCCGAAATTGCGGTACCAGAAGCCGGCCAGGAGCTTGGCTTCCAGGGCCTTGAATTCGGGGCTGTTCGGGCCCTTCTTGAGGATCTTGTCGAATTCCTCCTTGGTGAGCCATTCCGGCAGCTTGAGTTGCATGCCGATGTGCGGCCGGTTGGGGCAGTACCAGTCGTTTCGCGTGCGGTTGACGGCGAACCCCGCCGGCGCTCGGCGCGGACCGCCGGGAGAGGGCTGGGGCGCAGGCGACGCATAGGAGCGAGGACTGGGCCCAGCGACTCCGGGAGGCGGCGTGACGTCGTTCTCCTCCGGGATATCCGCGGGCCGGATCATGTCCTGATCGTCATCGGCCGGGCTTTCGTCGGAGTCGCCGTCCGGGTCGTCGGTCTGTCGGTCCTGGGTCTTCCCACCGGAGTTGTCCTGGGTGCGAGGTCGTCCCGCGCCGCCGGTGTCCTGGTCGGCGCCCGTTGCCGGTCGCTTGCCTGAGCCGACATTGCCCGGGGTCGTTGCGGGTTGCTTCGCATCGGTCTGGCCCGGCCGACCACCTTGTTTGGCGGCCCCTGGAATCTGACCGGTCTGACCCGGTTTGTCGGGAATGGTCTTGGGGGCTTGCCCGGGTGTCCGAGCGTCCGGTCCGGCCGCGTCGCCGCCTTTGCTGTCGGTCGGGGTCGTTTTCGAATTGCCGCCGGTCTCTTCCTGCTCGTCTTTCTTCTCGTCTTGAGGTTGTGCGAGACAATCCACCGCCACCTTCTGTGTCTGGCGGACGCCGGCGGAGTTGATGACCAACGCTTCGATCTCGCATCGACCAAAGGCCAGCTCGACCCGTCCCGTCCACAGATCGTTCTTGGGCCGCAGGTCGAACCACGGCCCGCCGTTCACTCGGACGCAACCGCGGGTGACTCTCTCGGCCGACACGGTCACCTCGGTATCCGTCGTATGAATCGCCAGTCCCGGCGTGGGGCGGACGATTTGGCATCCGGGTCGCTCGCCCTTGACCTTCACCGTGCGGGTTTCCTCGGCGCGAAGGCCGCCGGAATCGGTCACGCGGAACCGCAGCGCGTGGGAGCCGGGCTGGAGGTTCGCCACTCCCTGGAAGCCCTTCTCCGTGCGGTAAAGAGGTCTGGCCATCCCTCCGTCGACGAAGACCTCCACGCCGACGATGCCCACCTCGTCGACGGCCGTCGCCAACAGGCTCACCGCACCGTTGTCGGTGGTCAGATCGTGTTCCGGCTCGAACACGGTCAGCATGGGCGGCGCATCGTCCCCCGGGACGACCACGCCGACGATGGCCGCGTTGTTCTTGCGGTTCGACTCGGCCGCCAGTCCGTCCGGATCGAGCGCGACCCGCAGGCTGTGATTGCCCGGCGCGGCGGGCCAGACGAATTCGAAGGGGACCTCGGTCATCATGCCGGGGGCGCGGATGGTCTGACGCATCAGTTCCGTACCCGGCGTGCCGGGCACGGCCAGGAACAATCCCACCTCCAGGCGGTCGTCGGCGCCGACGCCCAGATTGCGGACGGTCCCGACGATGCGAACCAGAGAGCCGGCTTTGAGATTGTCTTTCGGCAAGAGGTCCAGATCTTCCGACGAGATGCTGTAGTCGGGGCCTTCGGTCCGCAGATCCTCGTCGCTCTCGAACAGCCGGTCGACGGCGTTCTGACGCGAGGTGCCCACCATGTAGGTGTCCGTGTCCAGCAGGCGTGTCTTGAGCTGGAAATCGCTCGATATCGCGTAGTGCGCGTAGTTGCGGAAATGCGAGTTGATCTCCACCTGGTTGTCGCCGCCCCAGTTGAGCGAGGTGGGGGCCAGCGGGAAGCGGTAGTTGCCTTCGGGGATCGATTCCTTCAATTGCCCGACGACCTTGCCGTTGACGATCAGGTCCAGGTCGTGTTTCTCGTATTGCGAACGGTGCTGGGGAATCGCGAAGTTCATCTCCAGCCAGGCGTCCAGCAGGTTCGTCGCCTGCCAGCGGCCTTCCTGGAGGACGGAGGAGTGGTCGATCTCGCTGTCGAGTCCGACGTCGGCCTGGGCGAAGTCCACCTGCCCATCGCCGTCGGTGTCGCGGCCGGACCATTGCGTGCGGTTCAGATCGTCCGTCACCGTCCAGCGGTCCGGCTTTCCGTCGCGGTCGGTGTCCTGCGGATCGGTCCCCGCGGACCAATCCACCGCCAGCGGGCTCAGGTATTGGCCCACCAGCCTGCGCGCCGCACGCCGGGCACAATCGAGGTCCTCCGCCTGGCCGGTGACCGGATCGAGTCCGGCCGTCATGTCCAGACGATAGACCTGCTCGCCGGGTTTGAGTCTGTACTCGTACGGCGTCGAAACGGTCGTCCCGACCGCAATCGCCTGCAGCTCGTCTTGGCACGCGACGAACCCCTCGTATAGTCTGGGATGCACGTCGAATCGCATGCGCTGTCCGGCCTGGAGCAAGCCGTGCCTGACCTCGGGGGCGATCCGGAGACTGCCTTTGGCGGCGACGATGTTCACGTCCGTCAGCGTGTCGCCCTTGTTGATCAACTCATAGGTCCGGCTCAGTTCCTTCGCTCCGCCGGGCGTGACGTCGACCCACTCCAGGTCCACCTTCGGCAACTTCACGATGACCTGGACCTGGGCCTGGTCGGAGCAGCCGTCCTCCGACTCGATGTAGATGGGCAGTTCGTGGCGTTCCTTGACCACGTCCTGGGCGCTGAAGCCCAGCGTGAACGCCCGCTGTTCGCCCGGTCCCAACTCGACCGGCCGGCCTTTTTCGCCGTCGCCGACGAAGGCGGCCAGGAGCTTGCTGTCCTGGGGCAGGTCGCAGCGAAGACGCACGATCCGCTTCTCCTCCGCGTGATTGCGCACCGCGACCGGGATCCTCTGGTCGTAGTCGCGCTGGATGGTCCCGCCGTACAGGGCCTGCGTGAAAGCCAGCCCCTTGACGCGGGTGACCTGGCGGATGGGGCCCGGCTCGGCCCCGCCGAGGGGCTGATACTCATAGACTTTTCCCGCTTCGAGGTCGGCGATCCGCACGCGGCGCGTTCGGGCGTTCTGGCCGACCACTTCCTTCCACGGAGTTTCGGCCTTGCCGTCGCCTTTGAGCCGGTAGCGGACCTGGGCCGATCCGAACCGGCTGCCTTCCCACGAGATGACGGCTTCGTTGCCGGTGACCGTGGCTCCGTCGAGAGGGAGCAGATCGAAGTAATCGGAGACCTGGACCTTCCGGACGGACGTCTGGCGTTTGCCGGAGGCGTCTACGGCGGTCGCGGTCAGCGTGCACGGGCCGCCGGCGAGCGTCTGCCAGGGGATTTCGAATTCATACGGGACTGTGTAGTCCGTGCCGATCGGTCGGCCGTCGGCCTGCAAGTCCACCTGGCGGATGCTCTTGCCTTCGTAGCTGATCGCGGTCACGCGGACGGGAACCGCATGGTCGATCGACTCGCCTTCGCCTGGGGTGGCGACCAGTATGTGTACGCCTTCCCGGACCGGCTGGCCCGTGGCCTGGACCCAGAACTCCCCGCGGGCGGAGACCGGGCCCAGGATGCCCGAGGAAGTCACTCGATACAGGCCCTGTGCCGGGAACTCCGCCGTCTGCGACTGCCCTTGCCCGAATGTCGCGTCCGGCTTGCCGTCGCCATTGATGTCCACCGACAGGGCAGGCAGCGGCTGCACCCCCGGCACCCCGGCCATGGAGAACGTGACTCTCGTCGGCTGGATGGGATCCACGGCCCAGTTCACCGCCGATGCGGCGACGACAAGTCCCTTGGGAGCGATCATTAACCAGTTGGGTTGGATGGAGGCGGCGTTGTTGCCCCATTCGGTGACGGTCAGTTCGAGTTCCATGGGGCCTTCGGCGGCGAAGTCGCGCCGGCCGGTGTTGCCGGCGTAGGTGTTGTGCGTGAAGAGGACGGCGCCCGTCCGCAGGTCGGTGATCGTCGCAGTTGTCTCCAGGGGGCCTCCGATCGAGTAGGTGTACTCGCCTTTGGCCGGGATGCTGACGCGATACCGCTCGACGTCGCCGAGTTGTTCGATGCCGCAGGGGCGGGCTTCCCCAAGTTTCATGGCCACTGCGGGACTCTTCGCCAGTTCCGCGGTCTCGCCGGGGACGGCACGGTTCAGAGTCGTCTTGAATGTGTAGTCCCACGGAACCTCGTCGTCGTTGCCCCACGAGGCCACCTTCAGGCTGTACACGCCCGGCAGCACATTCCAATTGAACTGGCTCTGCGTGTTCCAATAGGAGTTCATCGTCCCCAGCGGTTTGCCGGCGGCATCGACCAGCGTCACGCTCATCTCGGGCCTCGCGTCGAGCCAGAGATCGAGGCTTCCCGGCTGGTCCACCACGAACTGGTACCAATCCTGGTCGCCCGCCGGGAGGATGTTGTCTCGCACGAAAGTCCCCACTTCGATCGGCGTGGGGTTCTTGGGATTGTCGTTGTCGGCGAGTCGCTCCAGCTCCCCGGCGGGGTCGAACCAGGTTCGCAGTTCGTAAGGGAAGGGCGACCACCCGTTGTCGCCCCATTCCGTCACTTCCAGGCAGACGGTCGCGGGACCGGTGAACGGATGGGCCATGTGACCGGGGCTGGCGGCGTAGGAGTTGGAGAATCGCAGGACCGTTCCGCGGCTGTCGAGAAGCCGCGTCGTAAGTTCGACAGTGCCCTGTTGGAATACGTGCAGCGTTCCCTTGGAGGGGATGGCGAGCGTATAGGTGTCGTGATCGCCCATAGGGTTGATGGAGGCGTAGGTTCGCGAGTACAGGGGCAGATGCCGCACCGCGGAAACGCGCGACCCCGGCCGGTTGGCCGGATCGTCCACTCCGTCGTCCGTCGTGAAGACGACCCGGACATCGTAGGGATCGAGCGAGCAGGCGTTGTTGCCCCATTCCGTGACCACGACGGAGTAGTCCCCGACGGCAAGCTGCCACTCGCCCGCGCCGCCGCTTCCGGCGTAGCAGTTCAGGACGGCGCACGATTTCCCGCTCTTGTCGAGCACCGCCACGCTTCGCTCGATCCCCGGCGTGTTGACCGATTCCAGACGGAGCGAGCCGGGGCGATCCAGGTGCAACGCGAAGTAGTCCGCATCGCCCATGGGGAAGAGGATCCCCCGCATATGCTGTCCGATCTGGATCGGCTTGGCTTCCGCCGCGGCGTTGTTCGATTCGAACGGGTCCGCCGCGGCCTCGGCCGTCAAGGCCATCAGGCTCTCGGTCTGCGACGAGCCGTTCATGCCCCACTCCGTGACCTGCACGAAGTATCTGCCGGCGGGGAGATCCCACACGCCGACGACCGCCTGACCGTTGTATTTCGCGATGGTGCCGACCGTCGCGCCGGCGGAGTTGAAGACGGTCGCGCACAGCTCGATCGGGCAATTGTTGAGGGCCAATCGTATGCGAGCGGGCTCTCGCATCTCGAACGCGAACCAGTCCTGATCGCTGGGCTTGTCGATCTTGAAGGAGACCGATTGCCCGAGGATCAGTCGCTGGGCGTCTCCCTTGGACTCGTTGACCTGCTGCTCGGCAACCACCTTCTGCGGGTCGAGCGTCACGGTCAGTTGCCCCCTGTCGCTCAGGCGGATGGATTGAAGAGCGACGACATATCCTTCCGCCTGCACTCGAACGACCGCCTCGGCCCTGCACGCGGCGGGGAGCGATTTGTCCGCCGCGACAGGATCGATCGTGCCGATCCGAAGGTCAGAGAACCTGACCGACCCGCGGGCATCCGTCTTTCCGGACGCGATGGCGGCCAGAGGATAGACCTCCCAGAGTTCCACCGCGACATTGGGCAGCGGTTTGCCGGCCTGGTCTGCGACCGCGACCGTGAAGGAGATGGGCTGCACGACGGCTTTGAGGCGGAACTCGACAGGCTTGTCGATGGTCTTGTGCCCGAACTCCTGGTCCAACGGCACATAGCCCGGCGCCTCCACCTTCATCCGGTAGACTCCTTCGGGCACCGGGATCGTTGCGACGTTGCCTGCGCTGTCGGGGCAGAAGACCAGGGGGCCCTGCAAGGCCGAGGACACTTGCAGGGGAGTCATGTGGATTCGGGCACATGAAACGGGTTCTCCACTGGCGTCCTCCACGAATCGCAGCCTCAGCGGCGCAAGCGTCTCAGGAATGAGCGACACGATCTGCGGCGTCCGCTCGCCGTTTTGCAGCTCGATGGGCTGACGGAACTCGCGGTGGCCGGGCTGGCGAGTCCACAGCTCGTACGTGCCGGCCGGAACACCGTCGAAGACGACCTTGCCCGCCTGATCCGAGACCGCCATTCGCCCTCCGACGTGGATGGTCGCACCCGCGACGGGCTTGGCGTCCGTCGCGGAGACCACCTGGACGGTCAGCGGCCCCGGCAGCGGTTCGGCGGCCCGGATCTCGGCTGCGAGACCCGACAGCATCAGGACAAGCGACAGTGCGACACGGGCGGAGCAAGCGGCATTTCTCATGGTCCCAAACCTCTGTTCTCTTGGCCTCGTCGCGTGAGATCCGCGAAGAGGTCGTGATAGTATTTCGTGGAGGATGCGGTTACGACAGCAAATCAGGATCCACTGCCACTCCGGCCTGTTGGAGCACGGCGATCAGTCGTTCCCCGTGGCGAACCCCCGTCAGGCCGATCGTTCTGTGTCGCCCGTCGCGCATCACCAGGCACAAGACCGGATCGCTGCGGCCGGCGGCCAACAGGGTAGGGCCGGCGGCCCGCCAGTTCAACAGGCTGACCAACATGCCCATCCTGACCAGCCAGCGAGGCGGTTTGCGGACGCCCTGGGTCAGGCGTTCGATGTCCGCAAAGGGAATCTGTTCGACGCCTCGCAACGATTCCATTGTCAGATGGTCCTGGCCGATGCGGAGACGCCACGTCTCGTACCATGCGGCCACGACGTAGATGGCCGGTCCGAAGAGGCTCATGCCCCACAGGATGAGCGTCAGAACGATCCAGCCGCCGGGAACGACCAACGGGTGCGAAGTCCCGGCCTGATGCGTCACGATGAACCAGGGCAACGCGAAGAACATGCCCATCAAAACCGTGCCCAGGCCCAGATCGGGCAGCAGGGCTGCGGTGAATCGCGAGTACGCTACGACATCCGGTTCGAGTTTGGGCCACGGTATCAGGAGATAGCCGAGGAGGCCCGCGAGGAAGGCGGCCAGAGCGAATCTCCGCATCGGATATCGCAGTGAAGCGGGCGCGGCCGGCCAATCGCCCGGCTTGGTCAACGTCACATCCAGGTAGACGGTGTCTCCTTGGTGCTCCAGAGCGACGTAGGTGAAGACGCCGTCGAGATGGCCGGCAAGCTCATCCAACGGCGGCCGGTTCGGACGGAAGAAGCGATCCTCCCCGCCCGTCGCGACTTGCGTGTACAGGTCGAGCCAAGCCTGCCCGTCTTTCCTGAGGAGCCGTCCTTCGGTCCTGTCCCGGATATAGTCCGACAGCGTCATCTGGCGGCGGCCCGTCCATCCGTGTTCGTTGCGCTGGCGTTCCGCGAAGTCCGTGACTCCGACGCGGTACAACTGCGCCTGGGGTCGGAGGGCAAACACGATCCCCAGGATGGTCCCTGCCATCAGCAGTAATCGTCGGGTGATGGCTCGCGCGGCTTCCGGCGTCATGCGGTGAGTAGGCAGAGAAGGCCGGTTGTCTCCTGCGTTTGCCATACCAGTCCTCACAGATGGATACGTGCCGATCTTCGGCCTCCAACCCAGGGCATTCACCTTGGTCCATGCCTGCAGGACCCGCCATGACCTCTGTGGCACCCGGCCACCAACAGCCTCCGACAGATTCATTATATCGTGTGCCCACAACAGTGTCTAATCGAAGCGCAGGCAATGGGCGGCGACGCCAAAGGGGGGCCTCTTGCCTTCGACCTGGCCGAACCGGGCCGGGTGCAGGGCGAGGAAGTGGGGTTGGTGTCGGGCTGCCTTGCTCTGCCAGGGCGCCCCAGCCCGAGTCCGCGGGAATCCCAGTCGAGGCGCCGAGAACCGTCAGAAACGCCCGCCGTTCCATAGTCCTATCCCTGCACCGGCTCGGCGGGGCTCTGCGCCGAAGGCTCGGGAGGGGCCGGTGGCTCCGGCGGCGCGGGCGGTGCCTTGGCTTCGAGTGCGACCGCACGCTGTTGCGGATAATCGATGGCGAACTTGGCCCGGACCTTCTCCAACATGTCGGCTTTCTTCTGGACTTGCCAGACCAGCAGCGTCAGGGGCAGTCGCGATTTCTCCTTGAACGTGATGCTGATTCGGCCGAAGCCGAGCAGTCGTTCGAGGAAGTCGCCGGTGTCGACCTTGCTGTTGTAGTCCTCTCGGCCGATCTGCTCACCCGCCTCCGTGACGCCTTCCTGGACGTTCAGGGAATTGGGCGTGATGGCGACGTAGAAGAACAAACCCTGCAGCCAGGAAATCCCGATGGTGAGCAGGCCGAAGATCGCGATCAGCAGATAGCCGGTCCCGCTGATCGAGAAGGCCAGGCTCCGGAAGAGCCCGAGGAAGCCGCCGACCCAGCCGAGCAGATGAAGCCAAAGCAACAGGAAGCCGGCGCTGACGAACGAGATGATGAGGACCTTGATGCTGATGTGGTACTCTTCAATGATGAAGTTGGCGAAAAAGACGGCAAACCAAATGCCGCCGACGGTTTTGGGGTTGATGCCGGCGAAGACCTTCCAGCCGGACTCCTGCATGAACATCAGGATCGATGCCAGTATGGATACCGCGATGGTGGGGACGTAGAGGACCTTTGGCGTCCAGCCGAAGAGGACAAGCCAGTCGTTGATGTCCGGGTCCTCGCGCAATTGCCGCTCCATGCCGCGGCGCGTGCGGACGGTTTTACGCAGGATCAGCCAAGCCACCACGGCCGCCAGAATCAGGCCGATGGCGATGTAAATGGCGAGCATCTGGTTCGACGCCCACGACCATTTCTCTTCCATTTGCAGGCCTCCCAATCGAGGGTTCGTTCAGTTCTGACTCGTACCGTTCGCATTCTACACGGAAGGAGAACGCTTTTCCAGCTTCAATCCTCCTTGAGACTCTGTTGACTCGCCTCACCGGCCGTGGCATAGTTGAGCTGGCTGTCTGCGTGTGCGTGGGCAGGGGACTTGGCTGTGAGCGGAACTTGGAACGGATTGTGGGAGGTCGCTATGACATTCGAGCATGCAACGTGGTCTGCAAGAGCGGTCGGCGGGATGGTTCTGACTTGTCTTCTGGTTTCTTGCGCCGGGGCGAGTCTGCCTCGCAGCACGCCCGAGGCTCAGGGCATTTCGTCGTCGGCCATCCTCTCGTTCGTGGAGTCGGCCGATCGGGACATCGACTCGCTGCACAGCTTCATGCTCGTGCGTCACGGCCACGTGGTTGCGGAGGGCTGGTGGGCCCCCTATAATGCCGAGTCGCCCCATATGCTCTACTCGCTGAGCAAGAGCTTCACGTCCACCGCGGTGGGCCTGGCCATCGCGGAAGGCAAGCTCAGCCTGGACGACGAAGTGCTCAAGTTCTTCCCGGAGGACGCCCCGGCCAACCCGAGCGACAATCTCAGGTCGATGCGGGTGCATGATCTGCTCCGCATGTCTACGGGCCATCAGACCGAGCCGCCGTTGGGTGGCGATCAGCCGTGGACCCAAGCTTTTCTTGCCCATCCTGTTCCGTTCAAGCCCGGGACTCATTTCCTCTACAACACTCCCGCGACCTACATGCTCTCGGCCATCGTGCAGAAGGTGACGGGCGAGACAGTCCTCGACTACCTGACGCCGCGTCTGTTCCAGCCGCTGGGCATTCGCAAGCCGACGTGGGAGACCAGCCCGCAGGGCATCTCGTGCGGAGGCTACGGCCTGAGTGTTCGCACGGAGGACATCGCCAGCTTCGGACAACTCTACCTGCAGAAGGGCAAATGGCAGGGCAAACAGCTCGTGCCGGCGGCTTGGATCGAGGCGGCTACTTCGCGGCAGACCTCCAACGGCAGCAGTCCGGACAGCGACTGGGACCAGGGCTACGGCTACCAGTTCTGGCGATGCCGCCACGGTCTCTATCGCGGCGACGGCGCGTTCGGCCAGTACTGCATCGTGATGCCCGAGCAGGACGCGGTCGTCGCCATCACCAGCGGCGTGCGGGACATGCAGGCGGTCATGAACCTCGTCTGGGACAAGCTGTTGCCTGCGATGAAGCCATCATCTCTGGCTGCCGACGACGCGGTCAGGCACAAGCTCGAAACGACACTGAAGAGCTTGACCTTGCGCCCGCAGGAAGGCTTTGGCTCTCCCGCGAAGGCGTCAGGGAAAAGGTATCTGTTCCCGGCCAACGACCGCAAGCTCGAAGCCGTCTGCCTCGAAGGAGACGGGGCAAACGGGCCTGTGACGCTCGTCGCCCGATTGAACGGCGTCGAGCAGAGGATTGTCTGCGGCCGCGGTTCCTGGCAGAAAGGGCGATTGACCTGGGGCCGGTTGGCCTGGGGGGAATTGCCGGAGCAGCCCGTGGCGGCCAGCGGCGCCTGGACCGCGAATGATACGTTCACCGCGAAGCTCTGTTTCTACGAGACGCCCTACATCATCACGGTTCGTTTGAAGTTCTCGGGCCAGGAACTGCGATGGGACGCCGAATCGAACGTCAGCTTCGGCTCGACGAAAGACCCGCAACTGATCGGTCGGGCGGAGTGATCGCCCGCGAAACGGCTTACAGGATCGCCTTGGTCGCGCCGGTGGTGAAACCGCCGTCGACGAGGAGGATTTGGCCGGTGATGTAGGCGCTGGCGTCGGAGGCCAGGAAGATCACTGTGCCGTCGAGATCGTTCGGCTGACCCGGACGGCCCAACGGGATGCGGTCCGTGATGTACTGGACCCACCGCTCGTTGTCGTAGAGGGCCTTGTTCTGGGCGGTTTTGAACCAGCCGGGGGCCAGGACGTTGACCGTGATACCGTGGCGGCCCCACTCGGCGGCCAGGCTGCGGCTCATCTGCAGAATGCCGCCCCGGCTGGCGCAGTACGGTCCGATCCCCTCCATGCCGAAGACGCAGGTGCACGAGCCGATGTTGATGATCCGACCGTACTTGCGCTGGATCATCTCTTTGCCGACCGCCTGGGCGACGAAGAACGCGCCCTTGAGGTTCGTGTCCAGGACGGTGTCCCACTCTTTCCAAGTGAACTCGACCGCCGGGTGGCGGATGTTCAGCCCGGCGTTGTTGACCAGAATGTCGATCCGGCCGTATTCGTCCATCGCGGCGCGGACCAGGCCCTCGATGTCGCTCTCGTTGAGCACGTCGAGCTTGACGGGCAGGGCCTTGCGGCCGAGTCCTTCGATTTCGTCCTTGAACGCCGTCAGACGGCTGGGGTCGCGGCTCGTGATGACCAGGTCCGCTCCGGCCTTGGCCAGCGCCCGGCCGAAATACTGGCCCAGGCCCCGACTGGTTCCCGTGACGATTGCGACTTTGCCCGACAGATCGAAGAGATTTTCCATCTTTGATTCTCCAAGTTGCCCTGTTCGTAGTGTGCCCGTCAGGGCATATCCGGATAACGCCTTACGGCGTCACTACAAAC
>JAAYVJ010000265.1 GCA_012517265.1 Planctomycetota bacterium
ACTGCAACTCAATCAATCCACAACGCGTCGAGGAGCTTGGGGCTCAGGCCCAGAATCTGCGGAAGGCCCCCTAGCGTGGGCGTCTGCGCCGGCGCGTCGGTCCTGTGCTTGAGGGTCAGGAGGTAGTGAACGTGACAACCGGAATCAACCGACGAGGTTTTCTGCAAGCCGTGGGCGGCGCCGCCGCGACGGCTTTGTGTCCCGTGGACTTGATCCACGCCGCTGAATCGACGCGGTCGTCTTCAACTTTGCCGCCGGAATGGATGGAGCCGCCGCACGAGTTCTCGCAGATCCCGTTCTGGTTCTGGAACGACGATCTGTCCGAGGCGGAATTGCTGCGCCAGATCGAGGACTTCCAGGCCCACGGCGTCCACGGGCTCCTGATCCATCCGCGGGCCGGGCTGCCCAAGAGCATCGGCTGGCTCAGCGAGCGGATGATCGGCTTCATGCGGTTCGCGATCGAGCGGGCCGCCGAGCGGGACATGAGAGTCATCCTCTACGACGAGGGCATGTACCCCAGCGGTTCGTCGAGCGGGCAGGTCGTCGCGGAGAATCCCGCCTTTCGGACTCGCGGCCTGGTGTGCGTCGATCTGGACGAGGCCAGGCCCGAAACCGAGGTCCAGGGCGTTCGCATCGGCGGCAACGGCGAGCCGGAACTGGCGGCCGGACAGAATCTCGTCGCCATCGTCCGTCGCAAGAACGGCCATCGCATCGCCGTGGTCGACCGGGCGGCTGGCGAAGGGCGCTCCGTCATTCGCGGCCTGCACTTCACGCAGGACGATCCGCCCCGCCGCGCGGATCATCGCGAGGTGCCGGAGAATCAGCCGCCGGGTGCGGACATTCTGAACCCCGAGTCGGTCGCCTGTTTCATTCGGCTGGTCTATCAGCGGTACTACGACGAGTTCGGCAAGCACTTCGGCAAGACGGTCATGGCGATCTTCACCGACGAGCCTTCGCTGCTGGCCCGCGGCGGCGAGCGGGGCATGATCCCGGGCACGACCGGCATCCTCGAACACGTCAACGCGTTTCTCGGCTACGATTTCACGGAGCATCTGCCGGCCCTGTGGTACCAGGACGAGCCCGACGCCGCGACGCACCGCCGCAACTACGACCGGGCGATCGAAGCCCGGCTGGAGCAGACGTTCTATCGCCAGATCTCCGAATGGTGCAAAGCTCACGGCGTGGCCCTGTGCGGCCATCCCGCCGGCGGCGACGACATCGGACCCCTGAGGCACTTCCAGATCCCCGGGCAGGACATCGTCTGGCGATACGTCGAGCCGGACAAGCCCTCCGCCCTCGAAGGCGAGCAGTCCACGCAGGCCAAGTGCGCTTCCTCGGCCATGATCCACCTGGGCCGGCGCCGCAACCTGAACGAGTACTGCGGGGCTTTCGGCCACAACTTCACCTTCGAGGAGATGAAGTGGCTGGCCAACTGGCTGCTCGTTCGCGGCTGCAACCTGCTCGTGCCGCACGCGTTCTACTACTCGATTCGCGGCCCGCGGATCGACGAGCGGCCGCCGGACGTCGGACCCAACAACACCTGGTGGCCGCAGTTCAAGCCGTTCGCGACGGCGACCTCGCGGCTGTGCTGGCTGAACACCGACAGCGTCCACGTCTGCGGCGTCGCGATTCTGGGCCAGAACGATTGGCTCCCGTGGCGGGCGGCCAAGACGTGCTTCCAGAACCAGCGGGACTTCAACTATCTCGAAGCCCGGCACCTGTGGGAGGAGGCCCGCGTCGACGACGAAGGGGTTCATCTGGCCGGCATGCACTACCGCGCGCTGATTCTCGAAGAGGACCCGCCCGCTCAGGCCGCGGCCGCGATCGAGACGCTGACCAGGGCGGGGCGGATCATTCGCTGGAAGGAATCGATGACCGCCGGCGAACTTGTCGCGCAGATCGACAAGCTGGTCCCGCCCGATGTGCAGGCGGCGCCGGAGTCGCCCAACCTGCGGGTCCGCCACGTCCGCAAGGGCGACACGGATTACTACTTGCTCTTCAACGAAGGGGCTGGCGACATTGAGTTTCGATTGACTCTGTCTGCGAAGGGTCGGCGCGTCGTGCTGGACCCGATGAACGGGCAGGGCGTCGCGGTTTCGGACGCCAGCCCGATCCGGCTGGAGGGCCACGCGATGCGAGTTCTGGCCGCGGGAATTGCTTGAGGTCAGGATGGCGGGCTCGGCCCACCGATTTCGTTATTCCGGCAGGACTTGTTCGTACATCTGGTAGGAGCAGGGGCGCATGCCGAGTTGCCGGTAGGCCTGTTGGGCCGTCTGGTTGGATCGCTCGACGTACAGGCGGATGCCGCAGACGCCGCCTTGCCGGATCGCCTCGGCCTTCACGAGCTCGTGCAGCCGCCGCAAGATCCCGCGACGACGGAACTCCGGCCGGATGTACAGGCTTTGAATCCACCAGAACAGGCCGCACCGCCAGTCGCTCCATTCGAACGTGATCATCAGGCAGCCGACGACCTGCTCCTGGGATTCGGCCACGACGTAAAACCCGTGCCGCAGGTCGGAATGCATCGGTTTCCTTCCCGGACAGGCGGCTATCGCAGCTTGCGTCGCAGTTGGTCGAGCAATTCGGTGACGACCCGGGCCCTCGCGGATTCACCCGTGCCGGCAAGCGCGATCTTGCGGCTCTCGACGCGGTCGTCGGGTTCTCGGAAGGCTACCTCCACGGACAAGCCGCCGGCCACGTCTGGCCCGATCTCCCCGACTGCGATCGCCCAGGGGCTGCCTGCGGTCGCGGCGGCTTCTCGTGCCAGAGACTCGGTCTTCAGTTCCTCCCCCGATTGCGCACCGTGGCCGAGCATGCGGTGCAGGCTCTCGGCCGTCGGGGCGACATACGCTCCGGCGAGGACCCGGTGCGTCCCTTCGGCGCCGTTGAGGGCCGAGGCCAGGGCGCCGCCGCTGCCGATTTCGGCCAGGGTCAACGTCGCGCCCCGCGCCTCCAGCAGTCT
>JAAYVJ010000266.1 GCA_012517265.1 Planctomycetota bacterium
GCCATGCGGCAACAGGAGCAGTTCACGGCCGATGCGGCACACGAGCTGCGCACGCCTTTGGCGATTATGAAGAGCACCCTTCAGACTTTGCAGATGCGACCGCGGACTGTGGCCGAGTACCGAGAGAGCCTGGACGACGCCCTGCGGGACATCGATCGCATGGAGCAATTGGTGCAGCAGCTTCTCACTCTGGCCAGACTGGACTCTACGAACAGAACCTCCGATTTCACCGATGTCCGGCTGGACGTCCTGTTGAAATCCCTGGCGGATGTGTTTGCCGATCGTGCCGAGCGACAGGGTGCTCGCATCGCATGCACCGATCACGAAGGGGTCCGCGTCCGGGGGGATGAGACGGAGTTGTGGCAGCTCTTCAGCAACCTGCTCGACAACGCACTGCGATACGGACCGTCCGACGGCGTCGTGCGCATCTCCCTGCAGGATGGACCGGACCGTTGGGTGACGGCCTGCGTGCACGACGATGGAGGCGGCATCCCGCCGGAGAAGCTCCCTCGCTTGTTCGATCGCTTCTACCGCGTGGATTCGTCGCGGTCTCAGGCGTCCGGCGGCAGTGGCCTGGGGCTGGCCATCGTCCGCGAAATCGTGCAGCGCCATCACGGCGAGATCGAGATTACCTCGGATCCCCAATCCGGCACTTCCGTTATCGTCCGTTTGCCCCGGTCGTAGAAGTCCATTCTGTCGGAGTCTGGTTTCCGCCCCGACGGCGAGAGGAGGCCGAAGAGGCGGTCGCGACCGTCGTGCCCGTGGTGATCGGACTGCCCGCCGACACGAACCTGCGTCCGGGCCGGTTTGTCCGGGTCCGGATTCCCGTGCTGTTCTCCCTGATCGCGACGCCTGCGCCCCGTCGAGTCCTGCGAGCGACGAGAGACGCTTCGACGTAGTCCTTGCCCCCGCCTTGCGACATCGTCCAACGGCGTTGCCGGAATTCGGTTCGGTCTTCAGGTTGATCTCAGGTTCATGTGGTACAATCTCTGTCGACGTGAGCCGAGGGCAGGGTCTTCCCGTCCACGGCCGAGGATTCTATGGGGGTGATGATGGGGTCAAGGACAAGGTGGTTCGTGCGAGGAACGTCGCGGACTTGGCGTAGTCCTCGGCCGCATCCCCAGCCGTCCAGCCGCAGTGAGCAATGGAAAGGGTGATGCCCTATGCGCGATGCCTGTCAAGAGAGCCTGAGTAGACGACAACTCCTCCAGCGAGGACTGGCTTTGGCCGCCGGCGTACGGCTTCTGGGGCCGGGCCGAGCCCTGGCGCAAGACCGGGACGGATGCACTCGATGGGCATTCCTCTCCGACACACACGTGGCTTCTAATCCCGACCACCGCTACAACGGCTTCCTTCCCTATCGCAATCTGCGGGAGATCGTCGGGCAGATTGCATACGACCTTCCGGACGGCGCCGTCATTACGGGCGACCTCGCCTGGAAACGCGGTGAAAGCCATGCCTATGAGAATCTCAAGGCGATTCTCGCTCCGGTGACTGCGAAGAGACCTGTCTACCTGGGGCTGGGCAATCACGACAACCGCGCGGGTTTTCACGGCACTTTTGGGGGGCTGATCCAGGACAACCTGACCGTTCCGGACAGGCACGTCGCCACCGCAATCGCGGGCCCTGTGCGGCTGATTGTCCTGGATAGTCTCCTCGTCGATCGGGCCTCAGGTCTGCTCGGCCAATCCCAGCGGGCGTGGTTGAAGGCCTTTCTGAATGCGTCCGACGACAGGCCTGCAATCCTGTTTCTTCATCATCGTCCGAAGATCGACTTGTTGGACACGCCGTACCTGTTCGACATTATCGAACCTATGGTGAAGGTCAAAGCCGTCGTCTATGGTCACTCGCACGAGTTCGGGTTCTCCGAATACAAGGGCATCCACCTGATCAATCTGCCGTCGACCGGATTCAGCATGTCGGGCGGCCAGCCGGTGGGCTGGGTGGAGGCCCGGATCACGAAGAGCGGAGGCGAGTTCGTCCTGCGTGCTTTGGCCGGCAGCCGCAAGCTGGATGGCTGCCGCACGCGGCTGTGCTGGAGAGCATAGCCGGGACCTGCACGCGGGGTCCGCGGCATAGAATAGAAAGGCAGGAGCGACGAACGGGGCCGACAGAATCGGACCTTTCCATCCCCTTTTTGCATCTCGGCGCGGAGTGTCACCGCGATTTATTCCTCGGCAGGTCGGATTTGGGCTTGACTGCGTCGCTCGCCTGTGGTAGAATACGCACATCGAATTGGGGTGGATCGCCACAACTGCTGTGGCAAACACAAAGCTTCTCACGGAAGTCCTTGGGGTACGGCATCGGAGGCGGTTGCAGTATTGTCCGGCGAAGTTCGCACGCGGTCCGATATTCATTCGAGACGCAGGCGTCGGACAAAGTTGGGGGTAGCAGCATAGTCTCGCAGTCCGGCACAACGCGCCGGGCGA
>JAAYVJ010000267.1 GCA_012517265.1 Planctomycetota bacterium
ATGGAAAAGAGGAAAGCGTCTGCGAGCGACCCGAGCGTTGAGGCGGTGGTCGGCGTTGCTCGCCCGCTGTTGGACTGATCGGATGTGAGACCGGTTGGCGACATGCTTCTCCAGATGCAGGAATTCGGAATCGTCCGGCGAAGTACACGAAGTGACCGTTGAAAGGTCCGGCTCTTGTCTCGTCCTGGCGGGAAAGGTTGCGCCCGTCGGGCAGTGGCAACGGTCCCCCTGGTCGTGGCAGAAATCGCCTTCTGGCTACTCCGTGTTCGAGGGCGACTTCGGCCGGGGAGGCACGAGAGAGATCTGGATCTCGCGGGCCGGAACTACCGCGTACTTCTATCGTTTCCTCGGACGAGCTCGAAGGCAGCCCGATCTCCCCTCACATGCCGCTGTTTTCTCGCCTTCAATACCTTACCGCATACCACACGACCCCGATCCACTGGTGCAGAGCGATCGTGACTCGGTCGAGATGAGTCACCATGGGCGTCAGCGTCTCCGCGATGCTGTCCGCAGGATAGTACGTGAAACCCACAGGAATCGGCACGATCGTGTCCTGAGGGAACACCCGCTCAAAGACCGCCACAGACCGCATCATGTGCGTGGCCGAGGTCACCAGTCCGATCCGCCGGCCTTGGGCCTTCGGCAGGATGGCAGCGAGGTTCACGGCGTTCTCCATTGTGTTGTGGGAAGCCACCTCCGCTACCGTCCGATCTTCGGACACGCCGAGCGCAACAGCCATCGCCCGCATCACCTCGGCTTCGCTTTCGGCGCCGGGCCGGGGCGGACCGCCGCAGAATGCGATCTTGGCGGCCCCGCTTTGCTTGAAGTACTGGACGCCGCGATTGAACCGTGGATAGGACTCCCGGCCCAGATCCGGGTACCTGCGCAGACCCCCTGTGGGATACATCCCACCGCCGAGAACCACGACCAGATCGAGCGTCGCCAAGGTCTCCGGCGCAGGAACGGCGTATCGGTGCTCCAGCGAGTAGAGCAGCAGGCTCTCCGTCGGCTCGATGCTCGCGGCCAGCAACAGTACAAGACCAAACAAAGTCAGCCACCATCCGACCTTGAAGGGCCTCCGGCCGCGCGGCCATCGCGTCAGAAAAAGCCCCGCGATCAGCAAGAGGAGCACCCAAACGATCGGCGTTGCGAGCGATTTGATGAGAATCATGTCTCTCCTTCAACACAAGGGAAATCTCGGATAATGGCGGCATGGTGCCCCACGGTTTGCCGCCTGTCAAGAGATCGTTGGGCAGTTGGCCGTCGTCACAGGTTGTCCGAGACGGACGCAGACGATGGCATGGGCCGAATCGTGAATCGGACGGCGGACGAGCCCCCCTGCCGATCCACACATCGAAGTTCGTACCCCCCCGGCGGCAAAACGAATCGCCGCTCGCGTCCGGCGCCTTCGAGTCTGCCGTTGAGGAACCAGAGGTTGTCGCTGTCGTGGTTAGCCGAGGCATGGACGATGGTCGTGCCGCCGCAGGCGATGAACGTCTCATCCTCGCTCGGCGAGACGATACGCAGATCCCGTCCCAACTCCCGCGGAAGACTCAGCGGTCTGGCGACGCGGATCGGCTCGGCCTGGGGCGGATCCGTCTCGGCCCGCAATTGCGGCAGCTCGAACAACCTGCATAGAAGAGGCTCGGCCGCCTCCGCTCCGACGTATTCCAGCCGGCCCGCGCCTCGGAATCGCCCGATCCAGACGCCGACGGCGTACCGGCGATTGTGGCCGACGGCCCAGGCGTCGCGCCGGCCAGAGCTGGTGCCGGTTTTCCACATGAACCAGGCAAGGCGATCCGCCGGTTCGTCGGCCGCGGTCGCGGGGAGCCGCTGCCGGCAGGAGAGAATCGCGCTGATGGCGGCGCAGACTCGCGGACTCAAGGCCCGCACCGATTCGCTGGACTCATCGGCAAACAACCGCGGCGTTCGCCGCATCCCGTCGCGAGCCAGGGTGGCATAGGCATTCGTCAGATCCAGAAGACTCACTTCGATCCCACCGACCGCCAGGGCGAGCCCGCCGCGGCTCTGCGCGTCTGTGGGAAGGTGGACCCCCGCCGCTTCCAGCACGCCACAACACCGGGGCAAGCCGACCCCCTCTGCCACAAGGATCGCCGGAACGTTGAGCGATCTGCGGAGGGCCTCCGCCGCAGTGATCTCTTCGGCGTGGGTCTTGTCAAAGTTCGACGGCGTCCACCCGCCGCGGGCGATGGGAACATCGTACACGACGGATTCGCCATTGAGCCGCTCGGCCTCGAATGCGGCCGCATAGAGGAAAGGCTTCAAGGCCGACCCGGGGCTGCGTTTGGCCAGAACGCCGTTGACCTGACCGTCCACGGGATCGCCGCTGTCGCCCGAGCCGAGCATGGCGACGATCGCCGATTGGGCCACGTCGATCACGACGACGGCCGCTTCGGTCCCTTCCGGCAGAGTCTCCAGATGAGCCACAGCCAGTCGCTCAACTTGGGCCTGGATTTCCAGGTCGATTGTCGTGCGTCCTCCCTGCGGCCTGTGCTTCAATGCCAGGAATCCCGCGTGGATCGCATGGGGAAACCGGGAGGACCGCGAGAGGGATATCGGACAGGCAAGCGCATCGACCAGTTGACGCTCGGAGATCAGCCTCTTGTCGACCATGCTGCGAAGAACAACTCGCTGCCTCCGGCGAGCGGCGTCCAGGTGCCTGTCCGGCCGGTATCGGCTCGGCGACTGGGGCAGGCCCGCCAGCAGCGAAGCCTCTGCCAGCGAGAGATCTTTCGCTCGTTTCTCGAAGTACCGCAGCGAAGCCGCTTCGACGCCCCGCACGTTGCCGCCGTACGGCGCGACGTTCAGATACGCCTCCAGGATCTGATCCTTGGTCAGCAGGCGATTCAACTGGAGAGCCCGAAAGGCCTCGACGACCTTGGCGCCGAAAGTCCGGGGCCGGTCGTCCATCACCCGGCAGACCTGCATGTCCAGCGTGCTGGCGCCCGACACGATCCGACCGGCCGAGAGGTTCTGACCGAAGGCGCGAAACACGGCCAGTGGATCGACGCCACAATGGCGATTGAATCGCTCGTCTTCTACCGCAATCGTCGCCTGGATCAGCCAGGGCGAGACATCGTGCAGGGAAACGGGGTAGCGCCATTGCTCATCCGGCCCGACGACGCAGAGCATGGGCCGGCCTTTGGCGTCGAACACGGCGGGACTGGCCGACCACTGCTGCAACCGCTCGATGGGAAACGGCCACAGTCGCCAGGCTAGGACCAGCGCGGCGACTGCCGCCACCATGAGCAGAGCCGTCAACCCTGCCAGGAGCTTGAGGATCTTGATCGAGCGTTTCCTGTTCACGGCCATCGACCTGAAACTACCGGTTGCGGATAGTCACTCGTCCGGCTTTGCCCAACGAGGCCACGGACTCGTCGTACATGCACGAGCCCTGGATGGGCGGCAGCGAGAATTCGCCGGCGGTGATCACCCGCAGGGCATATCGGTACGTCCGAGGCTCTTTGTCCGCGGTGCAGAACAGCACGACTCGGTCGTCCAGGAACTCGACATGATCGGGCTGCTCTTCGGGTTCGTCCATCCCGGCGGAGGTGGCCAGGCGAGGATTCTCCACTTCGAGCCCGCCCGGCAGCGCGTCGACCACCGCGACGTTGTGGACCGGGTCGCCGTCAGTGTTCACCATGATCTCGACGTGGACGAGATCCCCCACCACGAGGTTGTTCGCGTCAATGGGATTGCCCTCGCGATCCA
>JAAYVJ010000268.1 GCA_012517265.1 Planctomycetota bacterium
CCCCCCTTGGAGACGATGTCGACCAGCGTGCCGATCACGTTCGTCGGCGAGTTGTATTTCGCGTTGTGCACCCAGGCCCACCCGCCGCCGGCGATGATGCAGGACTCCCACGGGTACGGCAGGGTCTTCTCGGGGACGCGGTTCTCCGGCGTCAGATAGTTCTGGTACGGCCCCGGCACCGCGCGGTCCACGACGATCAGTCCCGGCTGTTTGGCGCGGGCCTTCTCGACCAGTTCGCCCATGCGAATGTCCTGATTGACGACGCGGCCCTTGACGAACCCGGAGGGACTCTCGCTCAAACGACCCTCATACGCCTGGCGGATCTGCTCGGGGGACTTCTTGGCGACCCAGCCGCCGTCGAGCCAGAGGATGTCCATGGGCCCGTAGTCGCTCATCAATTCGAGGATCTGGTTGTGGGTGAACTGGACGAATTTCTCCCAGCGGTCCGGATAGACGTCGGGATCGTAGTTGACGTTGCGGTCCGGCGTGGCGAAGTTGGGCCACCAGTAATAGGGACAGTGCCAGTCGGGCTTGGAGAAATACGCGCCTGTCCAGAGCCCTTCGGCACGGAAGGCGTCGAAGACCTCCTTGGCGATGTTGGCCCGCTTGTCCCTGTGGAAGGGACAGCCGGGGTCCGTGACCTTGTAGTCCGTCAGCTTCGAGTCGAACATGCAGAATCCGTCGTGGTGCTTGGTGGTGAAGATAACGTACTTCATGCCGGCCTTGCGGGCGGCCTTGGCCCACTTGCCCGGATCGAACTGGGTCGGATTGAAGGTGGTCTTGAGGGCTTCATATTTGGCCTTGTAGGCGATGTAGTCATCCATGCTGCGGCGACACCATCCTTCGTCCTCGGAGCAGATGGACCACGATTCGACGATGCCCCACTGGCTGTACGCGCCCCAATGCATCAGCAGGCCGAACTTCAGGTCCTGCCACTGCTGGAGCTTCTGGCGGACCAGCGGGTCGCTGTCCGGCACATAGCGTTGTTCCTCTTCCTGGGCCCAAAGCGTCGCCGCAAGGCCGATCAGCGGCAGACAGATCAACAGCGCCTTCTTGTCCATTCGATTGCTCCTTTCCGTTCTTGCGCGTCGAGCCGTCCGGCCCCAAGGTCGAAGACCGAGGCGGGTCGGCAACGGAGCGGCGGTTCTTCGACAGCTCCATGGCGAGTCTTCTTTTCTTATCGCACGGCCTGCTTCAAGGCCTCACGGCAGAGATCCCGGTGCAGATTCTGATCCTCGGAGCCCTCCAGACCCGCGGCGCCCTGCTGCCACGCGGACTTGGCTTGTTCCAGCCGTCCGAGCGATTGCAGGGCTCTGCCCTTCCAGTACTGCGCCGCCGCCTCTTGGGGCTTGTTCGAGCGTCCCACGCCGATGTTCTCGGGGTAGGCCAGAGCCGCCTCGAAGTCCGCCAGAGCGCCGGCGAAGTCCTTGCCGTCGAAGCGAATCCGCCCGCGGGCCATGTGGGCCTTGTGGTAGAGATCCCACGTGATGGTCTGGCCTTCCCAGTTCACGAAATAGGGCGTGGACTCGAGCAGCTTGATCGTGTCGTCGTAGAGACGCTCGTCGAGATAGGCCTGCGCCAGCAGGATGATGACGTCGGCTCGCCGGAGCTTGTCGGGCGGCGTCGACTCCAGCAGCTTGATGGCCTCCGGCCGCTTC
This sequence comes from Planctomycetota bacterium, assembly GCA_012517265.1. GTDB lineage: Bacteria > Planctomycetota > Phycisphaerae > Sedimentisphaerales > Anaerobacaceae > PLanc-01. The sequence goes on from JAAYVJ010000268.1 coordinate 1,659, forward strand.
TGCTGCGAGATGAGAATCTCGGCCAGGTCCCGGTACAGCGTCTGGTCCTTGGGGCGAGCCTCGATGGCCTTGCGATAGAAATCCGCGGCCTTCGCCAGATCGTCGGTCTCGGCCCAGGCATGCAAACCGAGGTTGCGCCACGCGACGCTGAGCGACGGGTCCAGGTCGATCGCCTTCCGCCAGTGGTCCGCCGCCTCCGCCGTGCGGCCCAGATGCGCCAGGAGGTTCCCGACGTGCAGGCGAGCCTGCGCATCCTTGGGGTTCTCCTTCGCCGCGTACCCGAGCACTTCCAACTCCTCAGGACGCGAGGGGAACACGCAGTCCCTGCGCGTCGTCGCGGCCCGCTGGAGCCAGGTTCCCGCCGCGGGCGTGCCTTTCGTGAACCAGGCCAGATAGTACATCGGCAGCGGGCTGCGTTCGCCCGGGCCGACGGCATCCACGCAGGCCGCGGACACAAGTCTGGCGGCCTCCTCGGCCAGGCCCAACTCCGCGAAGGCGAGACTCATCTCCAGCATCTCGAAGTCGTCCTCGCCGACGAATTCCCTGGCCTGGGACACGAAGGCATCCATATCCTTCGGGCCCTGCAAGGCGAGGATCGCCCGCGGCACGAGGTCCGTGGGACGCCGGTCGACGGCCTCCCGGGCCTGCTTGAAAGCCGACGCGGTGTTGCCGGCGGCATACAGAGCGACGAGCAGATGATCCCTCGCAACACTGTCTTTCGGGTTCATGCTTGCCGCCTTCTGAAACGCCTCGACGGCCTCTCGTTTCTCGCCGAGCGCGGCGTGCGCCCGCCCTGCGAGATCCAGGGCCTGGGCCCGAGTCTCCAGACACAGCGACGCCTGTCGGGCACAGGCCAGAGCGTCCTTCGCCGCGTGAGTCCTGAGGTGGTTCACGCCGAGGAAATACCAGGCCAGGCCATCGCTCGGATCGCGTTCGACCGCCTTTTGCAGTCGCTCGACGGCGCGGTCGTAGAGCGCCGCCTCCGTATCGAGGACGGCCAGCGCCCGAAGCGCGGGCCCGCATCCCGGGTCGTCGGCCAGCACCGCCTCATATCCCTCGCGCGCCTTCTTGCGATTCATCGCCAGGTCGAGTTTCTGGGCCCTGAGGAACTTCTCCTCGATCGTCAGTCCCCCGTCGGGCTTGTCCGCCCAGGCGGCGCGGACCGGCGGTTTCGTTTGCGGAATCGGCAATGGCGTCGCGAACTCGGCCAGCACGGCGCCCCGACGGGCGCGGATCGAAACATCCACCGGCCCTTCCGGACACGGCGACAGGACGACCGTCTGCGGCCCCTTCGGCGACAGGTCCAACTGCCTCGAAGCGAGCTCTCTGCCCTTCTGGGTCAGAACGCAGGACGCTTTGGAGAACTCGCCGGTCGCGAGGATGCGCAACTGCAGTTGTCCCCCCTCTCGGACCGTCTGGACCGCGACATCCTTCGTGGCGAACTCGAAACCGTCGCCCAGCCCGTGCACGGGGTACCACCACTCGCGCCACGCGACCTCCTGTCGGGGCGCGAGCATGCCATAGTCGGATTGCGTCGGCAGCGGCCCGCTCTGGATCTCGATGTAGGGCCCGTCGTCGTCGGTGAGGTTCTTCTGGCTGACCAGGCCGAAATCCCACTGGCCCCAGGTCCAGGCCTTCTTGCCGCTGAGCTCGTAGTGATTGGCCACCTGCACGACGCCGCGGTCGGCGGGCACGTCGTAGCCCCCGAAGAAATCGAATACGCAATCCACGGAGAAGATCGACGCCCACGTCTCATAGTTCTTCAGCCAGGAGAGATCCTTGCCCTCGTGGATCGGCCAGGAGAAGAACTGGACGCCGTAGTGGTCGGTGCCGAGCGTCATGGGGTAGATGAACCGCGTCCCCTTGTGGCAGGGAAAGGCCGTGCAGTTCCAGAAGTAGTACGGATTCACCGCGTCCACCGGGTTGGCGATGCGGATCTGCTCGTCGAGATAGGCCTTGCCCGGGCGCAGCGTCACACGCACGGTCCAACGGGTCCGCAGCGTCTGCTCCAGGTTGCTCACCTCCAGATACGCCGAGCCGTCCGGATTCGTCCCGACCAGGGCGTCGACCGGCGAGAGGATCGTGACCGTGTGCACCTGGGGTCCGGCGTTCCACTCGACGCCGCCGCTGATGAACGCGCCCCGCATGGCGATCATGCTCGGCTTGATCACGTTGTTTCGATGAAACGTCTCTTTGCCCTGCGTCTTGTCGAACACCGAATGGAGCCGGCCGCCCAGTTCCGGCAGACAGGTCACCTTGAGGTATTCGTTTTCCAGGAACAGGGCCTTGTACGTGCGGTCCTCCCTGGTGCGGTA
>JAAYVJ010000269.1 GCA_012517265.1 Planctomycetota bacterium
AACCCCCTCGCGATCCAGCGTCGAGCCGTAGACCGCGCCCCACGTCTTGCCCGCCTCGAACTCCTGGTCCGCCGCCCAAACGTTGCCGAACTTGTCCTTGTACGAATCAGACGCCCCACAATCGACCCGAAGAACGAACTTCGGCGTGGACCCCGCGACGGGCGATGCGGCCGAACTGCCGGAGCCCTCGGTGAACAGCAGCGGGGCGAACTCGTGCAGGCTGCGACGCCAGGATTGCCATTCGTGGGCGGTGTTGGGGGAGACGTAGAAGACGCTGTTGATGCCCGCCTGTTTCAAGGCTTCAGCGTTTGCCTTGGGATCGCCGCCGAAGCCGCCTCTGCGGTTGCCGAGTTCGCGGCTGCCGAAGCTGACGAACACCAGCTTGACCTTCTCCTTGAAACCGGGGGCGCCGTCGACATCGGCCGGGGAGATGCTGCCGCCGCTGAAGAGCCCGATGTGGGAGAATGTGTCGAGGTTCTTCAGGGTGATCTGCCTGGTCTCCATTCCGCCCATGGACAAGCCGGCCATGGCGCGATGCGGCTGATCGGCCAGCGTGCGGAAGTTGGCGTCGATATAGGGGATCAGTTCGTCGACGAGGACCGTCTGGAACGGGACGATGCTGAAGTCCCTCAGGCCGCCGATCCGCGTATCGTTGGTCATGCCGTAGGTCATCACGATGAGGAAGGGCTTCGCCTTGCCTTCGGCGATCAGGTTGTCCATGATCAGATTGGCGCGGCCCTGGGAGCCCCAGCCGGTCTCGTCTTCGCCCCAGCCGTGCTGGAGATACAGCACCGGATAGCGCCGGGTGAGGTCCTTGTCGTAGTCCGGCGGCGTGTAGACGAACGCCCGGCGCGAGGTGTTGGTGCTCTTGGAGGGGAAGAGAATCTGCCGCAGTTGGCCGTGGGGCACGTCCTTGAGGGCGTAGAAGTCCTGATCCTTGGCGGGGCACTCCACGCCGCTGCCCCAGCGGCTGGCGCCGAAGAAGTACAGGCTGCCGGGATCCGGAACGGCGGCCCCGTCGATCCAAATCTGGTAATAGTGGAATCCTTCGTCCTGGGGTTGCGATTCGCCGCCGGTCCAGACGCCGTTCTCGCCCTTGGTCAGGGGGTACTTCTTGCCTCCGATGTCGAGTTCAACCTTCTGGGCCTGGGGTGCGGAGATGCTGGTGCGAACGCGTCCATCCGAGGTGACCTGGGGGTACTGCTTTCCAGGCTGATTGAGGGCCGAGGGCTTCCAGTCGTTGGCGTCTACCGGCTGACTGGCCTGCGCAAAGCATAGCGGACCTGCCAGGACAAACAGCAACGCGGAAACAGAGGGAATCAGTTTGCGTGTCATGCTTCTTTTCTCCTTCAATCCTCGAATAAAACGGAGCCAACTCACCAGATTATACCGCCACGTCGACCACCTCCGAGCAGCCATGGACAAACCACGGAACAGACTAGAACCGTCCCCGGAAGCCGTCAAATGGGAAATCCTCCCGGCGCGATGGTCTCTTTCCTACATACGGCACACCTCTGGCTGTCAGCAGCACTCGAACGGTTTTGCCTCACACACTCCTCAGTTTCAACCTTCTCGTAGCCCGCCTCGACGCGCGGACTCGGCAAGATCAGCACCTCTTTTCCTATACCGCTCGAAACCGCCGCAAGTGAGATGAAAAAAAGAAACCCATGAACGTTTTTTCACCTTTTTTGCATTTTTCATCTCTCACCGCACCGCCTCGACCGGTGATAAAATAGAAGAAAAGTCACGGAACCGTGTGGATCGGCTATGGGTCAGGACAAACGCACTCTGGACTTCCTCGGACTGTTCGTCAGACACCAGCAGGAGCTCTACGCCTATATCCTGACGCTGGTGCCTCACGTGAACGACGCGGACGATCTGTTCCAGGACGGGATGACCGTGATGTGGCAGAAGTTCGACCAGTTCAAGCCGGGCACGAACTTCGCGGCGTGGGGCATCCAGATCATGCGGTATCAGATCCTCGAGTACCGCCGGAACCTGGCCCGGAGCAAACGGGTGCTGATCGAGGATTCGTTGTTCGAGGCACTGATGGATTCCATGCCCACCATCCAGGACGAGATGGCCGCTCGCATCGAGGCCCTGCGCAAGTGCCAGGCGCGCCTGGACGATCGGGCCAAGCGGATCCTCAAAATGCGGTACGAGCGCAATACCCCGGTCGAGGAGATCGGCTCCTATCTGAAGGTGTCTCGTCGCCATGTCTACCACATTCTCGGCCAGATCAACAGCGTGCTGCTGCGATGCATGCGCAGAACGCTGATGGAAGAAAGCCGCCCCCTATGAGCGCCCCTCCGTTCCCGGACATGGATGAACTGATCCAGCGTCTGCTCGACGACCAGATCGAGCCGGACGAGATGCAGCGTCTTGCAAAGGCCATCCGCGAGGACCCGCAGGTTCGTGACTATTACGTCGACAGCCTGCTGGTCTCCGCCGTGATCCGGCGTTCCAGCCAGGTGACCGGTGAGCTATCCAAATCGGATCTGATCCGTGCGATCGCAGACGGCGCCGGCCAGAGCGGCCCCAAACGCTTGGGGCGACGTATCCTCTCGATTGCGGCCCTCCTGGCGTTGGGAGCCCTGGTCTGGGCAGCCCTCCGCCTCCTCCCCCACGGGGTCCAGGGCCCGGCGGTGGGCACGTTGGCCGGCGAATATGAGGCGCGATGGCGAGGATCCCATCCCCATCCCGGAGAGCCTCTGCACATCGGTCCCTACGATCTGCGAGAAGGCGCGGCGAAAATCGACCTGGATCCTGGGACGGGCCTTCTGCTCGAAGCTCCATGCCAGATCGAACTGGCAAACGCGGGTGAAGTCGTCCTCAGAAGCGGCAGACTCGCCGCCGTGGTCCCCCCGCAAGCCGTGGGGTTTCGCGTGCGAACGCGTACGGCCGTCATCACGGATCTGGGTACGGAATTCGGGGTGGTCGCCCATTCCGACGGAAGAACCGAAGCCCACGTCCTGAAGGGCCATGTCACCGTCGCTCTGGATCCGAACAAATCGGGCCGGACGGCATCGCTGGTTGTGAATGAAGGGCAGGCCGCAGAGGTCGATGCAAACGCACGAACGATCCGTGACAGGCTCGCTGCCCGTGCGGACGTCTTCCTCCTTCGATTGCCGTCCGCCGGCCAGCCCATCGGGCAGGTGGAACGACTGAACCTCGCGGATATCGTGGGCGGGGGGACCGGCCGGGGCGACGGCGCATTGGATCGAGGCATCGATCTGGGAACCGGCCAGGCCTTCAAGGGCCCCGCCACAACGATTCGGCTGGCCCGCCAGAACGAATTCCGGCCGTCGCCCAAGTTCCATGGCGTTGACGGCGTATTCGTGCCCAACGGGGCCCTTGGCCCGGTCGTGATCAGTTCCACCGGACTGACCTTCGCCGAATGTCCCCGGACAATGGGAAGCTACTATGGGGGCCCGTCAAACAGCGGCAAGTTCTATGACATCCCGAGTCGACGGACCTACGAGGCCAGGCTCGAAGGCGTCAGTTTCGGCACATCGGCCCATCCGGCCCTGAACCTCCATCCCAACGCCGGCATCACCTTCGACTTGGACCTGATCCGTCGGAACAACCCGGATGTTCGGATCGACCGATTCACAGCGGTGTGCGGCGTCCCGAAGGATCTGCCTCACGATCAGCTCTGTTCCGCCGACGTCTGGGTTCTCCTGGATGGCATCGTCCGACTTCGCCTGCACTGTCCTGTGGAGCGAAGCACTGTCGAGGCGGTGGACGTGCCAATCCCCGCCCAGGCACGATTCTTGACGCTGGTCGCCACCTGTTCCGGGCGTGCGGACTACTCCTGGGTCTTCTTCGGCGACCCGTTCTTGGAGCCGGCCGCCGGGGTCTCGGAGGAGCCCTCCCGCTGACGAAGTTGGACCCTGCGCCGATGACTGGGATCGAGATCCGTCAGACTGCGACAGTCTGGAGTGTTCGACAGCAACGACGTTTCAAAGGAATAGTCACTCTCTCGGAGGTTCACATGAGAATCGGCACCTATCCCGCACTCCTGGCATGGACTTTGGCTCTGTCCGACATTGCAGCCGTCGCGCAGCCGCCCGCCGAGCCGCTGAGCTTGTGGTACCGCCAACCGGCCAAACAGTGGGTCGAGGCCCTGCCCGTCGGCAATGGGCGGCTCGGGGCGATCGTCTTCGGCGGCGTGGCGCAGGAGCGGCTCCAGTTGAACGAGGACACGCTCTGGGCCGGCGGGCCGTACGACCCGGCGAACCCCAATGCGCTGGAGGCGTTGCCGAAGGTGCGGGAGTTGATCTTCGCCGGGAAGTACCGGGAGGCACAGAATCTGATCAGTCAGAAGATGATGGCCAAGCCCCTGACTCAGATGCCCTATCAGTGCGTGGGCGACCTGCTGCTGGACTTTCCCGATGCCAACGGCGTGACGGACTATCGGCGGGACCTCAACCTCGATACCGCCATGGCTACTGTCGGATATACGATTGATGGCGTGCGCTACACGCGAGAAGTCTTCTCCAGCCCGGTGGATCAGGTCATCGTGGTTCGCCTGACGGCGGACAAGCCCGGCAAGGTCGCGTTCACCGCCGGCATGAAGACGCGGCAGAAGGCGTCCGTGACGGTGGAATCGCCCAATACTCTGGTGATGAGCGGCGTCAACGGGGGAGCGAGCGGCGTTGCCGGCGTGCTGAAGTTTCAGGCCCGCGTAGCCGTTGCGACCTCGGGCGGCCAGATCGTGTCGGGCGACGGCCAGATCACCGTAGCCGGTGCCGATTCCGCCCTGCTGCTGATCGCGGCGGCGACCAGCTACAAGAGTTTCAAAGACGTGACCGGCGACCCCGAA
>JAAYVJ010000024.1 GCA_012517265.1 Planctomycetota bacterium
CTTGTCGGCCATCGTCTGCGGATCGAGGAACCGGCAGCCGCCCGCGATCGGGCCGTCGACCGCGACATGATCGATCCACAATGGCAACCCGACGGGATGATCCCCATTGGAGAACCAGGCGACCACCACGTGATGCCACTGTCCGGCCCGCCAGGCGGAGACGTCGCTGCGCGAGACCGTGACTTTCTCGGGACTGGCCATGACAAAGCGGAGCATCCCGGTCGCGGCTTTCTCCACAAGCAGGCCGTTGGAGGCGGGGTCGCCGATCCGAAGAAGGCGGTGCAACTGGCCGTCGTCGCCGTTCCACTTGGGCCGGACCCAGAAGCTGATGTAGCCTTGTCGTTGCTGCAGAGTGGGCCACTCCATCGGCGAGGAGGAAGTCAGTGACACGCCCTGGCCGGACGTGCCGGCAACTGATGGCAACGCCACAGTCGGAGTCTCACTCTTGGCGGCGTCGGCCAACTGGGCATCGGTGAACCAGGCCAAATGCGTCTCGGCTCCAATCGCCAAGCAGGGCAGCAGCAACCCCAGAAGAAGGCCGTATGCGAACAATGGAGAATCAATTGGGATTCCAACGGTCCTGAGGGTCGACGGTCGGCGGTCTACAGTCATCCAATCACTCCTTACGCCTGCAATACAACACAGTCATCTCGCCTGACATCAAGGCATCCGGCGGAGGCCTTCATATCGCACGTTCCACCGCCCGTCCTTCGGGAACCCCGGCGCGGACACCTCGGGACATCCGTCCCAGCCCGCGACCATCATCGCCACCGCGGTCAGCAGGCCGCCGTTGCCGGGCAGGTACAGAGGCAGCCGGGCCGCCTGGTAGTTGTGCCCGTTGGCCAGGTAGCGGTTCTTCGGCGATTCGAGAAACAGGGCGTCCACCGCCTTGGCCGGCTCGCCCAGCCGGGCGGCCGTCATGGCGAGCATAGGATAGTCCCAACCCCACGTGCTCGGCCAGTCCCAATCCGCCAGAATGCTGTCGTAGGTTCGCTTCATCACCTCGGGATCGACCATAGGCCCGGCGGGCACGAAGCCCAAAGCCGCGACCATCGTCGGATGATCGCGACGAATCGTGTACGGCGGAGTCTCGATCCCCGTGTAGATCCCGTCGCGAATCGCGGGCCGAGCCAGATGGCTGAGGATGTCGTCCCACTTGGGATGCCGCTCCATGCCGAGGCGCTGTCGCCAGCTCTGGGCGACGTCGAGGGCCCACCGCCAATACGCCAGCTCGAACGTCGGATTGAGGTTGCGGGCCCGGTCCGAGCCGTAGCTCTCCTGCGCCGGGATCATCGCCGGTCCCAGCACGTAGCGACGATTCGTTTCGTCCCACACGGCGTAGGACGCCATGAACTCCGCGGTTTCGAAGACGATCCTCCGATAGCGGTCCAGCGTCTCGCGGTCGGGGCGCGCGCGGTAACACAACTCTGCATAGTAAATGGGATGTGGCTGTTGCCAGATCAGGAACACGCCGACGCTGCTGGGACTCTCCCGACCGTCGGGTCCGACCATCTTGGGCCAGCGAGCGCCGTCATAGCCCTGCGATTTGGCCGTCCCCTCGGCCAGAGGGAGGATCGAATCGTACCAGGACAGGCTTCGCTCCAGAAGCTCCAACCGATTCCAGAGGGCGAAGTGCACGCCGTGCCACCAGTGCATTTCCAGGTGCGACTTGCCATACCAACTGTTGCAGGTCAGGCCGGTCTCCTGGGGTGGACGCGAGCCGGCGCACTGGATGGCCATGAGATACTGCGAGAGCACGACCCGCCGCTCCAGTTCGGTCGCGCGGGGATCGGTGCAGTTGGAGAAATCGATCGCCCCGCCGGAGAGCCAGAAGCAACGCCAATGATCGGTCGACGCGGCGAGGACCTCATCGAAGGCAGGCATCGGGTCGCCGATCTCCTTCGGCGAAAACGCGACGACGAACTCCAGCCTCGCATTGTCCCCCCCGCTAATCTCATACTCATGCTGAGAACGCGTCTGCATCCACCCGCCCGGCGACCACGCGGCGCGAACGTAGTAACGATCCGCATCGAGGGTCCGCGTCAGATCCGCCTGCCGATCCACGATGCGACAGACCGTCGTGTGTCGACCCGCGAGATCCCACCGGGCGGCCTGTCCCCACTCGGTACTGCCGTAGGGGAACGCCAGCCGGACGGACAGCCGCTTGCTCGCCAGCAAGGGGGACTCGATGCGAACCGCCACAAGGTCGCGAGTGGGATGACAGAGGGTCGCGACATCCACCGGCTGCCCATCCACCTTGAACCGGCTGGATAAGACGCCTGCCCAGAGATCCAGGGTCTGGGTCGTCTCGGCCAGATCGTCGATCGCGATCGGCGAGCCATCGGCCTTGACAATGTGCAGTCCGATCCGGCCCAGGTCCAGGCGGTGAGGATTGGCCCGAAGCCATTCCGCGGCGGGCGAGTAGCCGCCCGAGGAAGACCCGCCGGCGGCATACGGCACCTTCCGCCCGGCGACTGTGTACTCATTCAAAGCGTCGGCCAGCGAATACCCCTTCGGATTCGGCACGCTGTGCCAGCCCCACTGGGAGAGGGTGCCCAGCGACATGCCCCTCTGATGGAACTCGGGGAATGTCTGAAGACCCGTGATGTCGGCGGTGAAGGCGAACTCGCCGTTGCCGACGCTCAGCGGGGTCAGCGGATCGGGCCCGGCGAGCGTGACGTTGTGCCTGGTCACCAGGGCATGACGGTCGATCGGGGGATTGTCCGCATGAGCAGAAGCCCATCCTGCGAATACGCCGACCAGCACCCCACACACGACCCCTTTGCGCGACATCGATGGCCTCCCGATCGGGACTACAGCTTCAGGCGAAACCCGAGACGATTGAGCACGACAGAGAACGAGAGAAGAACGACCGCGACACCGGCCGAGCGGGCGACCGCGTTGGCAAGATGGGGCTCGGCGAGCCGGCCGTACCAGTCGCTCAGCGACAGCAGGTCCAAGACGAACCACAGCACGTTGCTCAGGAGATATGCCAACAGGACGTTTCGTCCCGCGACGGATAGCGGCGTGGCCAGCAGACGGCCGGCCCCAGTCAGACAGAGAAGGTGCAGGAGCAGCCAGATCGCCGCCGTGATCGCACAGGCCCAGAGGCACCAGGACGGGGTCGCGGCGTTCTTGTTGATGCCGTAGAGGCCGTCGAGCAACAATGCCCCCGCCGAACACCCCACGATGAAGAGGACTGTGAAACCAACCAGCGACCGCTTGTCACGCAGATCAGGATTGATGGGGACACAGGCCAGCAGCATGCCCCCGACGGAGATGGCCGCCTGGGAGCCGAGCGTTTCCCCGATGCCGACATAACGAGCCAGGAAGAAATGATCGAAGGCGCCGGTCCGACTCGCCGGGTACAGACACATCAACAACACCATGCAACCCAGTAAAGCAGTGCTGCGGGTCCGAAAGAGCAGAAAGACGACCGCCGACACCAGGTACGCCCAGCCGATCAGGCCGAGGATGCCCCACCATTCGGTGTTGATGGCGAAGGGAGAGAGCGAGATGATCCGTCGGCCGCCCTCGCCTCGCCAGGCGAAGGCAAGCCACGCCAGGCAGACGAAGCCGACGGCGCGAAGGCCCCTGCTGACGGTATCGAAGATCCGCCTCCGATCCGCCAAGGCCCCTTTTCCTCGCATCGGGGAAATCGAGCTGAGCCACAAGATCGCCGACAGGTACATCAGGGTACACCAGAGCGAGGCGGACCAGCCCATCCGGCTCGCGTCGGGCGACTCGTTGACCATCAGAACGCCGATGAACAACAGCGCCAGTGTGCGGGCGACGACGTGTCCCAGGCACTTCCACCACGGCTCGCCCCTGCCGATGCGGGCGTCAAAGGCGAAGGGGATCGACATGCCGACGATGAACAGAAACGCCGGAAAAACCAGGTCGACAAAGGTCATCCCGTCGGGTCCGTGATAATGGCGCATCCAGGCCGGGACGATCTGATCCGACGCCCCCGCGATGTCGTTGACGAAGATCATGGTGAACATGACCAGGCCGCGGATTGCATCGATGGACGTAACGCGAGAGGATGCCGGCGTCGGAACCGACGTCGCGAGATCCTCGCGTTCCGTCGGGCCGAAAGGAGTCTCCATGGGCGACGCCTCCATCATGGCTGGAGCCCGAGCTTCTGGATCTTCTGGTTGTACTGGGCCTGCCGCCGGCCAATCAGGACCTGGATGCGCTCGGCGGCCTTCTGCGCCTTCTCCTGGCCGGCCAGATCGCGAATCACCTCCAGCTCATGCACCGCTTCCTCATGCTCCGCCAGCAATTGGCGGGGCCCCTTCAGGATGGCGACCTGGTCCTCGATGTCGCCCAAGACCTTGAGGTGTTCCTCCCAGCGATCCCGATTGGCCTCGCGGAATTTGTTCCTCTCCTCCTCGGACAAGCTCGCCCATTTCTCCGGCGGCGGCAGGATCCGGCCCAGTTCGTCGAACATGGTCCGCAACCTCACGCCGTCGGCCTGGATCGCCTGGATCGCCTTGTTCTGGGATTCCCGCCACGCCAACCACCGCTGCCTGGCCAGGTTGTCCTGCTGTGCGATCGCCAGGGCGCCCAGAAACGCCGGGACGGCCACCGCCGCGAATGTGTGCGTCTTCATGATGTCATCCTCTCAACAATCCGGGAAGCTCCATACTGACGGCCTTGCGACAGCCGGTGAGAGTCATGCTCCGATCCTGGTGTATCTCCGCAATGGCGTAGGAGTTGTTGTCCGGGCCCTGGCCCTCGACCACCGCCTTGAGGGTGTAATAGTGGATGCCGTCGATTCGGCTGTACCCTCCTTCGTGGTGATGTCCCTGGAAGACGGCGTGCACCTTGCCCGACTCGCGGAGGATCCGGCGCACCTCGGAGGCGTTCTTGGCGAAGAGAGGTCCCTCTCCGTCCAGCCGCTGGTGAACGAAGACGACCGCCGAGCCGCAAGTGGCAGCGAGATCTTGCTTGAGCCAGTCCAGCTCATGGGCCGGGACGTTGGCGTCGGTCCAGTCGAAGTTGCCGTGATCGTAATCGCCGCCGTCGGCTCTGTAATTGGCGTCGAGCACGACGAAATGCAGGGTCCCGAACACGTCGAAGGAATAGTAGCTCCGGCCCGCGTCGATCCCTGTGTTCTCGACCTCGAACAAGAATTGCTTCTTGGAGAGACTGTCCATGTCGTGATTGCCCAGGACATGATACCGCGGCCCCTGGAAGCGGCGGAACACGGCTTCAATCTCGTGGAGATAGCTCAGAGTCCGGCTCTCGACCGGCGGCGTGTTCTGATCTTTGAAATCGCCCAGTTCGATCAGAAAGTCGACGCGTTCGATGTTCATCCGGTCCACACACTCGGATAGCTTGTCCAACGACTCGCGGTAGAACCGCGTGCCCGACGGGTCGGCATCGGCGTAGTGGCAGTCCGTGATGATGCCGAAGCGGACCGGACGTGGATTGGAGGCAGAAAGCTGTAGATCGGGACTGCACGACAGGCACGTCAGGGCCGTAGCTCCCGCAGACGCGGCCGTGGACCGAAGGAACATCCGGCGACTGATTCGCATTCGACCGCAGTGAGCCTTCGCAAGACCATCGACAGACCGAACGTGTCGCCGCCGATCCAAGGGAGTTCCACAAAGCACTCGTGTCATGGGCTTCACACCTGTCGCGTCATCTCACATCAACGTCCGGTACAGTCACGATCCAAGGGCGACTCCGCTGATCGAGCTAGGACCGTCATCCCGAGCCGTATCGGCCCTGCGAGAAGTATTCTAGCAAAAGGAATGGAGATCAAACAGCCATTTCTCGACAAGGCGTGCCGCGAGACTGCTACTTGGCCGATTCCGCAAGGCCGACGACCGGCCAGCCGTCGTCGCTCCAGGTCAGCGGACGGATCGCGTATTTCGACGTGCCCCAGCGAGTCGAGCCGTCGTAGAAGTGCATGCCGAGCCAGTACTTGTCGCCCTCCTTCAGAATCCCGGCGTGGCCGGGGCCGATGAACGGACCGTCGGTGTCCAATAGGAGCGTGCCGCCGCCTTCGAGCATGTTCTTGTCTTCCTTGTCGAGGTAAGGGCCGGTGATCGTCGGACTGCGGCCGACCCGCATGTTGTACGTGCTGTTGACGCCCCGGCAGCACATGCCCCAGTTGAGAAACAGGTAGTAGACGCCGTTGCGTTGATAGATGAACGGGGCTTCGATGGAGTCGTAGTGGGCCAGCGCGTGGACGGGCGAATCGGGTGCGATTCGTTTGCCGGTGGCCGGGTCGAGTTGGATCAGCTTGATGCCGCCCCAGAACGAACCGAAGGCGAGCCACAAATTGCCGTCGGCGTCCGCGGTGACCGCGGGATCGATGGCGTTGAAATCGTCGCGGGGACTCGACTGAACCACGATGCCGCAGTCTTTCCACTCGTAGGCCGGATCGCACGGGTCCAGCGTGACATTCGTCGCCAGGCCGATGGCGGAGGTATTCTTGCCGAAGGTGGAGACGGAGAAGTAGAGTAAGTACTTGTCGCGGAAGCGGATCACGTCGGGCGCCCAGAAGTCCAGCCCGCTGCGATTGCCCGGTACGGCTTGGGCCACCCACTGGGGCGATTTGGTGAACGTCTGCGGCCCCCGCTCCCATGCAACCAGGTCCTTCGAATGGAAACTGGGCGTGCCCCGGCCCGTGCAGAAGATCCAGTATTGGTCTTTGCAGCGGACGATGGTGGACGGATCATGGACGCGGATGCCGCGATTGCCCAGCTTGAGCAGGTACGCCACGGCGTTCGGATCGGCCGGCGGCTCCGGCGGCCGGTTCGGGCGGGGAGAATTGGCGGGCTGAGCCCACCCTGCCGCTGCCGCCGCGACAAGGATGCTCAATACCGACACGACACGAGAACAGATCGTCGTCTTGCACATATGATCCCCGCACACAATCCCCAAAAGGCTCTCCATCCTTTGGCAACAACGGCAGTGTGCTCCGGACACCGATCCTCATTTCGCAGATTTCAAGATCGCGCAGCCGAAGATGCCGCCGGCGGTCATGCCGGGATGGGCCTGGAACTTCACGGTTACTGTCGCCTTATTCGCTATCAGGTCCTTCGGCAGAGAATACGTCTCGTCGTAGAATGCGCCGGGCTTGTTGTTCTGGAGCTTGAGCGAGGCGACTTTCACGCCGTCCACGAGGATGTCGAACTCGCGTCCGCCGGCGTCACTGCCCCAGAAACAGACGCGAAGCTCCTGCTGCGTCTGCGGCAGGACCTTCAGATCATAGGAGAACCACCCGCCCTCGCTGGCGTGCCGCCAGGGGCGGCCGGAGTGGACTCCCTTGGCGGTTCGCTCGCCTTTCATGCCGTGGGCCGGCTCGGACCGCGAGTCGCCGATCGCGACTTCATCGACCGTCCGCTCTCTCAGGTCCCGCCGGACCTCTTCTTCGGCCGAGTACGCTGTGTGTTCCGGGCTGCCCTTGCGGAATGTCCGCCAGTAGACTGCGTATCGCTCCCCGAAGAGCTGATGGTACGGCACAAGCGTGACGTTCTTCTCCAGGCAGATCGTGCGGAAGGTCGGCGGGTCCGCGGAGACCATTTCCAGGCACTGCGTCAGGTCGTCCCCCGCGGCCAGCAGAACCGGCGCCTCGGCGACGCGGTCCAGCGGGAACTGGTACCACTGATCCTTGAGGTAGACCACGTTGTCGGTCAGCCCCTCGCCGCCCAGCTTGCCGGCCAGGACGAGTGGGCCGTAGAGAAAGGCTACGAGGTTCTTGTCGTCCGGCATCGGCTCGGCGTGAAGGCTCATGGGCATCGTGATGTCGAGCCGGTCGCCATCGGCCCAGGTCCGCCGGATCGTCATATAGCTCGAAGGCCTCGCTTCGGCCGCAAACGGCTTGCCGTTGAGCTTCACGACAACGCCGTTGGTCGCCCAGCCGGGGACGCGGACGCGGAGCGAGAATTCCTTCGGCTGCTCCATTCGGACCACCAGCGACGTGGTCGGCTCGTTAGGCCAGCGCGTCTCCTGTCGCAGGCGAACGCCCCCGGCCGCCCAGTTCAATTCCGAGGCGATGAAGAGATTCACGAAGACGCCGTCGTCGTCCCAATAGTAGATCGTGTCGCCGTACTTGGCGTGGTTCTCCATGCCGGTGCCGGTGCAGCACCAGAAGCATTCGGTCGGCAGATTGTAGATCTTCCATCGCCCGGGGGCAAGCGTCACGAAGTACATCATCATGCCGGTCCGCGGGTCCTGCGTGCTCAGAATGCTGTTGAAGAGGGCCTTCTCGTAGTAGTCCATGTACTGGGGCCTGGGGTCCCAGGAGTACAGGTGGCGAGTGAGCTTGAGCATGTTGTAGGTGCAGCAGGTCTCCTGCGTGTGGTCGCCCAGCTCGGCCGCCAGTTGGTCGGGGTCGGTCCGCCAGTGCTCGTCGTTGCTGGTGCCGGCGGTGCAATAGGATCGATGTTCCACGACCTGCCGCCAGAAGAACTCGACGATCCTGCGGTTCTGCTCGTCGCCGGTCAACTCGTACTGCCTGGCGGCGCCGATCATGTTGGGGATGAACGAGTTCGCGTGCTGGCCCTTGAGCTGATCGCGTCCGGCCGCCAGCGGCTCGACATAGGACCGCTGCACGAATCGGCGGGACAGGGCCAGGTGGTCCGGATTGCCGGTGATCGCGTACAGATTCGCCAGCGCCTCGTTCATGCCGCCCTGCTCGGTGCTGTTGAGCATCTGCTGCATCTGCTCCTCGGAGAGCTTGTCGCAGCGGCCCTTGCACCAGCGGGCCATGCCTTCGACGATCTCCAGCGCCTGGCGGTTGCCGCAATAGGTGTAGGAATCGAGCAGACCGGCCAGGATCTTGTGCAGCGTGTAGTACGGAGCCCAGACCTGTTGGCGGGCTTCGACGCGGTCGATGAACGACTCGGGATACGCGCTCAGGTATCCGCCGGTCCCCAGAGCCTTCTGGCACTTGGCCAGTTCGGTCACGAGCGTGTCCACTCGCGTCTTGAACCGCTCGTCGCCTGTGCTTGCGTACATCAGAGAACAGGCGGAAAGGTAGTGTCCCATCGTGTGGCCGCGAAGCTCGGAGCCCTCCCATCCGCCGTAGGCCTTGCCCGGCGCAGGCAGGCCCGCCGTGACGCGGAACATGTGCAGCAGACGATCGAGATCAAGGGACAACAGATATTCGCGGTCGCGGCCCATCGCCTGGGCAAACGGCCCATCGAGCAGCCGCACATCCTGCAGCGAGAAGGGCCGCGCCTTCATCCTTCCGCCCGCGGAATCGTCGTCGGCAACCGCAAACGACGAAACGCTCATCGCGACAACCAGACATCCCAGCCATGGACTCACGAACTTCATAGCCGACCTCCCTTCCCACTCGATGTCACGCCGAATCGCGCCGCCGCTTCCGCGGCGGTCTTGTGATGATCGTTCCTCCTACTTCCCGGTCGAGAGCGTAACGACCGCGGCCGACAGAGCCGGCAGTTCGACCGTGGCCTTGCCGCCGTCGGTCTTCACCGCCAAGTCCTGCACCTTCACGCGGCCCGGTTCAGCCAGCGTGTTCCTGGCGTCAAGACCGCCGGGAGCAACCATCTGGGCTTTGGCCGCGGAGACCTGGCCCGGCACAGACAGTTCCAGAGACGCCGCCTCGCGACCGGGATTGACCACCTTCACGATCACTTCTCCATCCGTCGAGCGGCGGGTCGCCGAGACGTTGAGCGGACCGGCCTCGCCGGTCACCGCCACTCGCTCGGGGGCGTAGTTGTCGCGCCAGAGCTTCATCACGACGTAGTTCGGAGCCGGGAACCAGGAGGACTGATCGAAGTTGATGAAGGCGTTGTCCCACGCCGTGGCGCTGACATGCCGCAAGAACAGAGCCGGACCGCCGATCTCCAGGATGTCGCCGCACCGCTCGAAGGCGTTGAGCAGGCCGCCGCAATAGAGGCCCGTCCGCCAGTCGGTGCTCTGCGCGTTCCACTCCGAAACGTAGATCTTCAGATTCGGATTGGCCGACTTGGCGATCCGTTCGCCGATCTCGCGGAAGAACTTCTCGAAATCCCACGGACCCTGGGCGAATCTGTCAGGCTCCTCGTAGTGGTGGATGCTCAGGTAGTCCAACACGCCGGCGCAGCGTTCGATGATCGTGCGGTTGTACGGCATCCCCTCGTGACTGTTGCGGCCGAGGCCGCCGGAGCCGCAGGCCGCCAGCTTGATCGATGGGTCCGCCTTCTTCATCAGCGGCGCGATCTTGAGGATTCGCTCGGCGTACTGCGCCGCGGGCGTATGCCAGGTCTCGTTGTCGATCTCCCAATACTTCACGTGGTACGGCTCGGGATGCCCATTCTCGGCGCGGACCTTGCCCCACTTGGAGTCGGCCGGGCCGTTGCAGTACTCGATCCAATCGAGCACGTCCTGCGTGTAGTCGTGCGTCTCGGAGTCGTTGTTCCAGGCGGCAAATCCGACGTTGACGACGATCAACGGCTCGGCCCCCACGCGTCGGCACATCGCGATGAACTCGTCGGTCCCGTAGTTGTAGACGTCCAGATCGTCCCAGATCTCGCGGGGATGAGGCAGCCGCTTGCATTGCGGCCCGATCCCCTGCTTCCACTGGTACGACGACGCGAAGCAGCCGCCGGGCCAGCGAATCACCGGCGGTCGAAGATCCGCGACCGCCTTGAGCAGATCGGGACGGAAGCCCCCTGCCTGTGCCCAGCTCTTGGGCATCATGCTGACCTGATCGATCCAGATCTCGCCGGCCTCCAGGACGCCGATGCGGAGCTTCGCGTTGTCGTCGGACCAGTCCGGCTTGAGCGAGAACTTGAACTCCTTCCACTGCGAAGACGGGGCTTCGAACGTCTGCGTGGTGCGTTTGTCCGTACCGTTGGTCAGTTGCACAGCCAGACCCTCTTGGGCCGTGCCGCGGACCCACATCGAGCCCTCGTACGCCTCGCCGGCTCGGACGTAAAAGCCTGCCTGCTCCAGGCCGCCGCCCCCGCCCGAAGACTCGACCACGATCTTCTGCGACGTGTTGCTGTTCAGCGGATCCTCGTGATCGATGTAGACCTTGGCGTCGCCGCCCGGCGTCCAGAACATCGCGGCGTTCTGCGTCGTCAGACTCTGGGGGAGCCCCTCGTAGAGGACCTTGCCGTCCAGGGCGGTCACCTTGACGTTGCGGAACGCCGCCTGGGTCCCCCAGGTGCCGATGCCGACCTTGCCAGTCAGATGTGCTTTGGCGTCGTCCGTGTAGTCGATGATGCGCTCATCGCCCAGCCAAATCTGAAAATGCGGCCCCTCGCAACGGACCTTGATCGAGTACCACTTGCCGGTCTCGATCCGCCCGCGAGGCTGCGGCCCGACGACTCCCCAGCGGTTTCCATCCGCCAGGCCCCGCTCGATGCCGTGGCGTTCGTTGTTCCAGCCGCCCAGGTTGCACCAATAGAACTCCTTGTCGTTCTTGACGCGAAACAGAATCAGGAACCCTTCCTGCCCCGCGGTCTTCTTGGCCTCCAGCGTGTATTCGTAGTCCGTCCAGCTCTCCTGGCCGAGCGTCAGCCGCACGTTCGTGCCCATACCCTCCTGGACGATCTGCCCATCCCGGACGGCCCACTGCCCGAACGCATTCTGCTCGAAGCTTCGGTTCCAGACCAGATCGCCCCAGAGGCCGCCGTTGCAGGAATGGTAGATGTGCTCGAGGAAATGCCCGTACACCTTCTCATCGACCCGGTTGACTACCGTCGCAGGATCGATCGAAAGCGACACCTTCTGCTGAGCAGAAGCGGTGGTCGCCAGAATCGAGAACGCCGCCGCCACAAGTATCGCATCCTTCATTGGATCAAACCTCCTTCGTGGGAACAAACTCGAAATCCGAATATCGAAATCCGACCCCGCCTCAGCGGGAACGCAAACAAGTCCAAAGGATCAAAACCCAAATGACCGAAACGCGGACGCCCCATCGGGTGCTCGTTTCGAATTACGAGCTTCGAATTTCGTGCGTTCTCATCTCGGCGCGTGCTTCTTTCGGTAATCGCGGAGGCTCATTCCCGTCTCCTTGCGGAAGTACCTCGCGATGTGTTCGACGCCGTCGAATCCCCCGTGCATCGCGATCTCCGTGATGCTCATGTCCGTGCCGATCAGGAGCTGGACGATATGCCCCACCCGCACCCGGCGGATTTCCTGATGCACCGACCGCCTCAGGATCGCCTTGAACCGTTTCTCCAGCACGCGGCGGGACACGTTCGTCGCCTCGACCACGTCGTTGACCTGGATCAGACGATTCGGATTGCGGCGGATGAACTGCAGCGCGGCCGAGACGTCCGGGTCGCTCACGGCCAGCACGTCCGTCGACATCCGCGTCGCGATGTGCGTCGGGCTCACCCCGATCGCCTGGCCCGCCATGGGCTCGCCTTTCATCAGCCGGTCCAACAGTCGGGCGGCCTCGTATCCGGCGCCCTCGGTGTTCAGCGCGATGCTTGAGATGGGCGGATCGGCCAAATCGCAGATCAACACGTCGTTGTCCACACCCAGAACCGCCACGCGGTCGGGCACGTCGTAATTCGCCTGCTTGCAGGCCTCGATCACCTGGAGGGCCCGGTCGTCGTTGCAGCACATCACCGCCACGGGCTTGGGCAGCGACCGCAGCCATTCGACGATCAGGCTCAGTTCGTTGCGATCGTTCCGCGGCGCCCTCGCTCCGCCGGAAGCAGGCGAGTGATAGGTGTTCACCTCGAACCCCGCCTGCGCCAACCGCTGCGCGAAATGCTGACCCCGGCCCCGGGACCAGGCGAACTCGTCGAGCCCGCAATATGCGAAGTGCTGGAATCCGCGGTCCAGGAAGTGCTCGGCGGCCATGCACCCGATCGCACGGCTTTCCGTGATGATCGCCGGGAACGGGGAATAGCTCTCCCGGTTGTGCTGCGCGTAGATCACGGGGATTCCCGAATGAGCCAAGCCCTCCACGACGCCGACGTCCCGCACGATCGCCCCGTTGATCTTCAGGTGCTTCCACTCCGGAAGCGACGAATCCAGCGCCCCGGTCCAGCGGTGCACCCGCCAGGGGCCGTGCAGCCGGGAGTACTTGGCGATCCCGTGCAGCAGCCCCCGTCCGAACTCGCGAGACGTCTCCACGAACAACAGCACGGAGGGTGATTCCGCGCTGTGGGACGATTCCGCCATTTTCCCCACGATCTCGTCAACCATACCTGCACGCCTTATCCGCAAGAACACATTTCCACCCGGCGGCCCTGCCGTACAGACACTCAACCCCGGCCTCCCCGGGTCCACGTCGTCATATCAACTCATCAATGCCCTTCGATCGGGCCAGCGGGACCGGTCTCCGCCCTGGGCATGATCGCGGGACGCACGGAGCCGTCCCTTCTCCCTTGCGCCGGCTTCGTTGGTTCACCCTTGCCCGTAGTAGGCGCCCCGGCCGTGCTTCCGCAAATAGTGCCGGTCGAGCAGCGTTTGTCCGATTGGAGGCTGCCCTGGGTTCACCAGGATCGTGCCGAACGCCATCTTGGCCACCTGTTCCAGGACGACCGCGTTCTCGACGGCCTTCTCCGGACTGGGGCCCCAAGTGAACGGCCCATGATTGGCGACCAGAACCGCCGGAATCTGCATCGGATCGATCCCGGCGAACCGCCGGACAATCACCTTGCCGGTGTTCTCCTCGTAGGGCCCGCCGACCTCCTCGTCGGTCATCACGTCGGTCACGGGAACCGGCCCATAGAAGCTGTCCGCGTGGGTGGTGCCGAAGCACGGAATCGAGCGTCGAGCCTGGGCCCACATCGTTGCGTACATGGAGTGCGTGTGGCAGACTCCGCCGGTCGCCGGGAAGCTCTTGTACAACTCCAGGTGCGTCGCGGTGTCGGAGGAGGGTTTGAGCCGGCCTTCCACGACCCGTCCCTCCAGGTCCACGATCACGATGGACTGCGGACTGAGGTCCTCGTACCGCACACCGCTGGGTTTGATCGCGATGATCCCGGCCGCACGGTCGATCGCGCTGACGTTGCCCCAGGTCAACACGATCAGGCCCTGCCGTTGCAGGTCCAGATTCGTCTCGAACACACGTTGTCTGAGTTCCTCGTACATGGTCATTCTGATCTCACCACAGAGAGCACAGAGAGTCACAGACAGGATGAAAGGAAGCAGATGATCCTCGGTCCTTCCACCGTCCCGTCACTTACTTTTTCTTCTCTGTGTCCTCTGTGCCTCTGTGGCGAGACTCCTACGCATTCGCTTTTTCTTTGATCGCCAGCAGTTCCTTCATCACGTCCCCCATCGCCAGCGTCTTGCCCTTGATGCCGAACCCGTCGTGCAGACGCCGGTACAGCTTGTAGAGCTTCTGATAGACCTTGTGATGAGCCGGGATGGGCTTGAAGGTCTGTTCCTTGATCCCGCACATGGCCGCCTGGGCCTTCTCGTATGACGGGTACGCCCCGCCGACGACGGCCGCCGCGACCGCCGAGCCCAGGGCGCACGTCTGCGCCGAACGGCTGATCTTCATCTCCCGGCCCGTCACGTCCGCGTAGATCTGCATGAGCATGGCGTTCTTCTCCGCGATGCCGCCGCAGTTGACGACTTCGGAGATCTTCACGCCGTACTCCTCGAATCGATTGATGATCGTCAGGGCGCCGAACGCGGTCGCCTCGATCAGGGCCCGGTAGATCTCCTCGGGCTTCGTGTGCAGCGTCTGGCCGACGAGCAGACCCGTGAGCCGCTGATCGACGAGGATCGTGCGGTTGCCGTTGTTCCAGTCCAGGGCCAGCAGTCCGGATTGGCCGGGCTTGAGCTTCGCGGCCCGCTCCGTCAGACTCGCGTGCGAACCGTTCTCCTTGCCGCCGGGCTGGATGTAGTTGACGAACCAGTTGAAGATGTCGCCCACCGCGGACTGACCCGCCTCCAGGCCGTAGTAGCCCGGCAGGATCGAGCCGTCGACGATGCCGCAGATGCCCGGGATGTCGGGCAACGTCGTACTGCTGGGCGATACGACCATGTCGCACGTGCTGGTCCCGATGATCTTGACCAGAACGCCGCTCTTGATGCCAGAACCCACCGCGCCCAGGTGCGCGTCGAACGCGCCCATCGCGACGGGAATCCCCGCCGGAAGGCCGAGCTTCGACGCCCATGCGGGCGTCAGTTTGCCCGCGGCCTGATCGACCGCGCACGTCCGATCGCCCAGGGTCTTGCGCAGTTGTGCGAGCTTGGGGTCGAGATCGCTGAGGAACTCCGCGTCGGGGTAGCCGCCCCAAGAATCGTTGAACATGGCCTTGTGCCCGGCGGCGCAGCGGCAGCGCCGGATCTGGTCCGGATGATCGGTTCCGGTCAAAACCGCCGGGAGCCAGTCGGCGTGCTCGACCCACGTATAGGCGGCGTCGAAGACGGCAGGGTCCGCACGCAGGCAGTGGAGGATCTTGCTGAAGAACCACTCGGAGGAGTAGGTTCCGCCGCACTTGGCCAGATACTGGGGACGATCCCGCTTGGCCAGCTCCGTAATCTCGGCGGCCTCGGCGTAACCGGTATGGTCCTTCCAGAGCCAAGCCTGGGCGTTGAGGTTGCCCTTGAATGCGTCGAGCATCGCCAGCGGGGTTCCGCTGCGGTCGACGGGAAGAGGCGTCGAGCCGGTCGTGTCGACGCCGATGCCGACGACGCTCTTCGGGTCGAAGCCAGGGTCGGCCCGACGGGCCTGCGCGATCGCGCCGGCGACGGTGACCTCCACCCCTTTGATGTAGTCGGCCGGGTTCTGACGGGCGACGTTATGGTCGGCCGGATCGAGCAGGATGCCCGCTTGGCCCGTCTCGTATTCGTAGACGCACGTACCCAGTTCCCGGCCGTTCGCCGTGTCGACGATCACACATCGCACGGAATTCGTGCCGTAGTCCAATCCAATCGAGTATTTCATGAGCTCACACTTTCTCCAAGGATGTAAGAACCCCTCGGGGGTTAGAACCGATGCCAGAAATAGATGTAGAAGGCCACGATGACGCCGAGAACGATAGCCGAATGCACGACGTCCCAGGCGTTCCAACTGGCCCTCGTGACCGCCTTCTCCTCAGGAGTGGCCGCCGCGTAGGTGAACCGCAGTTGCTCTTTCGTGGGCGGAGGCGTCAGCAGGCTGACCACGACCATGATCGCGATGCACAGCGCGAACAGCATGGCGCCGAAATGGAGCCAGTTCACGGCTTCGATCCGGTAGAGCACTCCATACTGCTGCGCCAACTCGGCCAGCTTGGCGGTCTTGTCGGCGACGCTCAGATCCAGTGCGTTGTTGATCGCTTTGACTTTTCCGCCGATCACCACGTCCAGCGTGAGGCGGAACATGCCGATGCCGAAACCGGACACCAAACCAACCAGCGCGCCTTTGGCCGAAGTCCGTTTCCAGAACACGCCCAGGATGAACGCCGAAGCGATGGCGGGGGCCAACAGGTTCTGCACGCCCTGCAGGTACTGGTACAGCACGTTGCCCATGCCCTTCATCACCGGAATCCACACGATGCCCAGGACCACGACGACCGCGGTGGCGACCTTGCCGGCGACAACCAGGTGCTTCTCGCTGGCGGAGGGGACGAGCTTCTTGTAGAAGTCGCCGATGAACAGAGCGGCCGACGAGTTGAACAGCGAAGCCAGGGAGCTCATCAGAGCCGCGAGCAGGCCGCAGACGACCACGCCCTTGAAGCCGATGGGCAGGAGCTGGGCCACCAGCGTCGAGAAGGCCTTGTCCGCATCGGGCTGCCCAGCCGGCGTAGTGGGCATGGCGAGCAAACCCTTCGTGTTCAGGGCGTAGGCGATCATGCCGGGCACCAGGAAGATGAAGACCGGCAGCAGCTTGAAGTAGCCGGCCAGGATCGCGCCGCGCCGCGCTTCCTTCTGATTCCTGCCCGAAAGCACCCTCTGGACGATGAATTGGTCGGTGCACCAGTACCAGAAACCGATAATCGGGGAAGCGAACAGCACGCCCGTCCACGGGAAGTTCGGGTCGCTGTGCGGCCGAACCAGGTTGCAGTTGGCGCCGCAGATCTTTTCGACCTCGCCCCAGCCGCCGACCTTGGACAACCCGACCACCAGGATTACGATCGAACCGATCAGGAGCACGGGGGTTTGCAGCACGGACGTGTACATGACGGCTTTCATGCCGCCCAGGACCGTGTAGATGCCCGTGATGACCACCAGACCGATGGCACTGACCCAAAACATGTCCATGCCGCCCAGCAGGGGCACCGTATCCGGCACGCGGTCGATCCCGAAGACCGTACTGAAGACAACGCCGCCGGAGTACACGGTCACCGCCACCTTCGTCAGAACGTAGCTGACCAGCGAGATGATCGACAGGATCGAGCGGGAACTGGGGTTGAACCTCCGCTCAAGGAACTCGGGCATCGTGAAGACCTTGATGCGGTCATAGAACGGGACAAACACCCAGCCCAGGACGAGAATGAGCCACCCGTGCATTTCCCAGTGAGCCATGGCCATGCCGCTGACGAAACCAGCGCCTGCCAGACCTACAAGGTGTTCAGACCCGATGTTGGAGGCGAAAATCGAGGACCCGATCGAAACCCATCCGGCGTTCCTGCCCGCCAGGAAGTAATCCGACGAGGTCTCTTCCTTTTGCAAGAGCACCCACAATACGATCAGCACCATCCCCAGGAAGAACGCCCCCAGAATGAGCGTGTCCCACAGATGCCAAGGCACGCCCGGCGTCGCCGCCGCCTGGGCCAGAATCGCTAGTGACTCCATAGGTCCCCTTTCTATTTAGGCTTGAAAGCTCTTGTGGTTCCCTCGACCCGCCATCACGGTGTAGAGAACAATCGAATCGTGGTGATCTCTCCTTTGCCTCGTTTCATTCGGGAATCCTGACAGCAGATTGGTTCTGACTCCTGTTGCATCTCCAGACAGGAATCCCAACGTCGCAAACGCGGACGCAACAACATCCGCCAGAATCCGAACAGTGTCTTAGATACCCTCCTCATCAACGAAAACAAACATCATTTTGCGTTTTATTTTAGCCAAAACGCGAATAGGCCATGACAAGTGCCATCTGTTCCCTCGACTGTTCGGAAGTCCGTCGGATTCCCAAAGAACCCGTGGCGTCATCGCCCTGGGGGTCTTCAGGTGTCACGCCGACTGCCCCCCTACCACCCACCAGTGCCTAGCCGGTTTCTCCAGGATCTCGCGCCCTCATCCAATCGTCGTTTTGGAGAATCAGGCGGGTCCCAGGAACATTCCCTATTCACCCCTTCCCCTCACCCAAGAAACCTCCTGTTTGCAATTTGGTTCGCAAAGTGGTTAAAGAAAAACGCAACTATGTATTGTTTCATGAATCTCGCACGACGATAATTCAAACTGATGCACGTGGATCCCTCCGAGTTCGTATATGTCCACAGCAAGCTCGGCACGTCGCTCTCACGGTGACATCCGGATTCCACGACGCACGACAAGAAGAAGAAACGCGGCATATCCCTTGATGAGGAAGGTTTGGAGTCATGATCATGAAGGCGAAAAGAGCAAACGGTTTCACACTCATTGAGTTGCTGGTCGTCATCGCGGTCATCGCCATCCTCATGGCAATCCTCATGCCGGCCCTGTCGCGGGCCAGGAATCAGGCCCGAAGGGTCACCTGCGCCAACAACGTCAAGCAGCTCGTCACCTGCCTGCATATCTACGCCAACGACTATGACGGCAAACTGCCCCTGAACGTCGGCGGCAACTGGCTATGGGATATTGCCTACAGCACCACGGACTTCATGCTCAAGTCCGGCGCGACTCGCGACACGTTCTACTGCCCGTGCGACACGAGCAAGAACGGCGATATGGCCATCGTCTGGCAATTCGGCAACACCCCCAATCCCCCCTTCGGCGCCCGCCCCGACGACGTAGTGGAGCCGACGACCGGCCGCGACAGCCTCTATCGCGTCACAAGTTACTTCTGGCTCATGGACACCAAGGCCAAGAGACCAGACAGGCCGTTGGGCGTCTCCGACAAGTGGGCTTGGCCGCGGACTCTGTCGATCAAGAACCCCGCGGGAACCGAGTTGGTTCTGGACGCGACGCTCAGCACCGGCACCGATGCCGAAACGGCGTCCTTCGTGGATGTAGTCGGCGGTCTGTACAGCCGATACCAGTTGTACGATCGAACCAATCACGTCACCAACGGCAACAAACCCGATGGCGCCAACATCGCCTTCGTCGACGGCCACCAGGAAAGACGCGCTTTCAGCGACATGATCGTCCGTCGCAGCAGCGTCCCCGTCCACTGGTGGTGATCGGCAGGCGGGCAACTGTGTCCCGCGCAGGATAGGAGGACTGGCTTTTACTGGACCTGGACGTGCGACCCAGCCGGGAAGCGAAGAAGCACGTCAGATGGCCGTATGGAGGGCAGGGTAGAATGGGCGTAACCCGATGTGGCAGGGTCGTCTTTCGCCGGACGCTCCCAGAGCGACGGGTTTCGGCCTGCCCACCCTGGGGCGATGGAACACGCCGCCTGCCTTGGCGTGGCGAGAACGCCGACCCGACCTTGCCGGGTCCTCTTCCTTTGGACGACTCTCTCGACGCCCTCCTGCACGCACGTACAGCAAACGCTTCCGCGCGGGACAGTAGTATGCCGCGCCTTTTTCATGGCGTTTCGCCGGTGGAGCCGATGAAAACCCCTGTTGCCCAAGGGCGATTCCATCGTCCCAGAGGGCCCGCGGATTCTCGGCGATTCTGCCTATAACCCCGGGATGCTTCGAGGGCCGGTCCCTCGATCGGTTGCGGGTGCGACTGTATGGTCTGATGAATCAATTTGGAGAACATAGAAAAACAGGACAACCCTCGCCAGGACTCCTGATCGGGTCGCGGCGGGGCAGGCAAGAGAAAGGCACGATAGAACAGAACAGTTTCCATCACCGGAACAACAAAACACAACGGGTTCGATTGAAGGAGAATGGCTATGGGCAAGAAGTTGGCAATTCTGACCTTGGCTCTCGTAGTTGTGAGCTCGGCGGGAGCCGTAAGAGCGGCCGAGTTGGCTCATCGATGGAGCTTCAACGGCGATCTGAAAGACAGCATCGCAGGGGCCGACGCCACCATCGTGGACCTCGGAACCAGCAACGTGACGTTGTCCGAGACGCAGGCCACCATGGCCGGCGGAGGCAAGGACACCTCAGACTACATCGATCTGCCCGATAGGATTCTAAGCAGCCTGGGCGATTCGGCTACCATCGAAGTCTGGGCCACCCAGAACGCGATCCAGAACTGGTCGCGCATTTGGGACTTCGGCAGCAGCACGACCCACAACGTCTTCATGAGCTGGACCGTGGCCACCACGCTGACCAACGACCGCGTCGAATGGGTCGGACCCAACGGCACCGTGACCCTGGACGGCACCAACGCCCCATACACGCTGGGCACCGAGTTTCACATCGTCTTCACCTTCGAGCCGGGCGCAATCACCTGGTATTCCGCGCCGGCCGGCGCCACCGACCTGGGTCCTGCCCAAGGCACCCTCAAGACGACCAACGTGCTCTCCGGTCTGCAGGACACCAACGCCTGGATCGGCCGCTCCCAGTGGGGCGACAACACCGCCAGCGCCAGCTTCAACGAGTTCCGCCTGTGGAAAGGCGTTTTGACAGAAGATGAGCGTGAGAAGCTCCATGATCAGGGACCGGATACGATCGACGCCAGCATCGCGGCCAAGCCCGTCCCGGCCAACCGCGCCTCGGATCAGTCGCGAGACCTCATCATGAGCTGGACTCCCGGCGAGAACGCCACCGCTCACAACGTCTACCTGGGCACGTCCTTCGCAGAGGTCAGCGCAGCGGGCACGGACAGCCCGTTGGCCGTCTCCGTCGGCCAAAGCGCCAACAGCTTCGATCCGGGCCGTCTGGTGTTCGGACAAACCTACTACTGGCGTATCGACGAGGTCGTCGGGGGTTCCGTCGCCAAAGGCAATGTCTGGTCTTTCGAGGTTGAGCCCTACTCCTATCCGATCGCGGGCGTCACGGCCACCGCGTCCAGCTTCAGCAAGGACATGGGACCGGAGAAGGCTGTCAACGGTTCGGGCCTCGTAGGCGATCTGCATTCCACCGTCTCGGCCGATAGCTGGCTGACCGCCAAGGGCGCAGCCGGCCCGGCGTGGATTCAGTTCGCGTTCGACAGCGTGCGCAAGCTGGACAAGGCCCTCGTGTGGAACTCCAACCAGGCCTTGGAAGGCATCCTCGGCTTCGGCGCCAAGGACGTGACCGTCGAGTATTCCACCGACGGCGCCACCTGGACCGCGCTGGGCGATTTTGAGTTCGCCCAGGGCACCGCTTCTTCCGACTACGCTGCCAATACGACGGTCGATTTCGCCGGCGTCCCGGCCCAGTACGTCAAGATGACGATCAACAGCAACTGGGGCGGCTTGCTGCCTCAGTATGGCCTGAGCGAAGTCCGCTTCTACTCGGTCCCGGTCGTTGCCCGCGAGCCGCAGCCGGCGCCCGATGCGACGGA
>JAAYVJ010000270.1 GCA_012517265.1 Planctomycetota bacterium
GGGAACTGTCTGCTGAGCCTTCTTCGAGATACCAGGGACGAGCGACGAGAGACGCTTTCGCCCGGCGGGGCGAAAGTGCGGTTCTGGACAAGCCGGGGGGCCGGGGAGTCGATATAATGGCGGTATGGTCAAAGGCGGCGCCAATTTCTCGTCCGAAGAGCTGGTGCGGGTCCTGAGCCACTATGACATCGGGATCGTGCACCGGGTCCAGCAACTGCCGGTGGGCAACCGGCGGGCCCCCAAGGTGATCGTCACCGCCGACAAGGGGACGTTCCTGCTCAAACGCCGGCCCAAGGGCCGCGACGACCTGGAGAAGGTCGGCTTCGCCCACGCGGTGCAGAAGCACCTGGCGGCCCGGTCCTTCCCTGTCACCAGCCTGCTGGCGACCATGGACGACGGCGGCACCGCTTTGAACATGGACAACCACATCTATGAGTTTTTCCGGTATGTCGAGGGGACTCGCTACGACGGCTCGCTCGAAGCGACCCGCGAGGCCGGACGGCAATTGGCGGTTTTTCACAAGGATTTGGCCGACTTCCAGGGCAAGGACGAGCCCTCGCCTCTGTGCTTTCACGACGCGGCCCTGGTTCGCCGGCACCTCAAGTTGCTCAGCTCGGATAAACGCACGGAGGCCGCGCGCAGGATGCGGGCGGTGGCCGAGGAGCTGCTGCTGCGATATGACAAGTCCAGCGTCCGTGTGAACCAGCTCGGTTTTCGGTCCTGGAAACGCCAAGTCGTCCACGGCGACTGGCACCCCGGCAACCTGCTGTTCGGGGGCAACCAGGTGGTCGCGGTGGTCGATTTCGATTCGATCCGCTACGCGCCTGCGGTGACGGACCTGGCCAACGGCATGCTCCAGTTCTCGATCGTGGGCGACCGGCCGGACCCGACACAGTGGTCCGCACACTTCGACCGGAGCCGGCTGTTCGAGTTCTTCTACGGCTACCAGGAGGTCACGCGGCTGAGCGAGCGGAAACGCTACGGCCTGATCGACATGATGATTGAGACGATGATCGCCGAGGCGGTGCTGCCGGTCGCGGCGACGGGTTTCTTCGGCTATCACAGCGGCCAGGCCTTTCTGGAGATGATCCTCCGCAAGACCAAGTGGCTCCGCCGCAATCGCCGGGAGCTTCGCGAGGTGATGATGGCGTGAGGCCGCATCTCCGGCCTTCCAGTGTCCGAGAATGTGCGCGGCGGCGTTCGATCTTGACCCACACGGGGCGAATTGGATAAAATAGGAAAAGACGCAGGGGGAAGGGCCCGCCGCTCCTTGGGTCGCGAAGCCGTTCTGTAACCGCACAGAGTCGAATTGGAAGAGGCCGAAACGTGTTCACATCGAGAAGACTCCTGTCTGTTGTCGTGGCGGAAATGGTGCTCGGGTTCCTGGCTGCTCCCATGGGCTGTCCTTGCGGGTGCGTCGCCGGTGCGGGCGAGACCCTGGACGGCGGGGGCCAGGCGGTTCCGCCCGTCGTCATCAACGAACTGCACGTCGATCCCGACGTCAAGACCGAACAGGTCGAGTTCGTCGAGTTGTGCAACCCCGGGACGGTCGCGGTGGACCTGAGCGGCTGGCGGCTGGACGGAGGCGTGTTCTACACCTTCCCGGCTGGGACGAGACTGGCGGCGGGAGGCTATTTGATCGTGGCCCAGAATCCCGAACAGGTGAAAGCCAAGTGGATCACGCTGACGCTTCCGGCCAAGGCATCGCTCGTTCTCGGGCCGTTCGGCGGCAAGCTGGACAACGGATCGGACAGCGTGATCCTGCGCGACGCCGCCGGCGAGAAGGTGGACGAGGTAAACTACCAACTCGGGTTCCCCTGGCCGATGGTGGGCGAACCGTTGACCGGCACGACCGCCGGGACGGGCGGCTCCATGCAGTTGGTCAATCCGGCCTTCGACAACGACCTGGGCGGCTGCTGGCGTTCCGCGCTGCCCACTCCCGCCGCGGCCAACAGCACAGTTCTGTCCTCCAGTCTTCCCCCCCAGATCCGCCAGGTCCGGCATTCGCCCAAGCAGCCGGCGTCCGGCGAGGTCGTCACGATCACGGCCAAGGTCACCGATCCGGACGGCGTTCTGCGCGTCACGCTGTTGTACCAGGCGGTCGCGCCGGGCGCGTACGTCGCCCTCCAGGACGTCAAGTACGGCGCCAACTGGGTGTCGGCACAGATGTACGACGACGGCCTGAACGGCGATGTCGCGGCCAACGACGGCGTTTTCACGGTTCGGGTCCCGGCGTCGGTGCAGGTCAATCGCCAACTGGTTCGGTACAAGCTGCTCGCGGTGGACAACGGCGGGATGGCGGTGACCGTGCCTTACGAGGACGACACGCAGCCGAACTTCGCGTACTTTGTCTACGACGGCGTCCCCGCCTGGAAGGGGGCGGTTCGGACGGGCCAGGCGGTCGTGGAGTACAGCGCCGAGACGATGAGGAGCCTGCCGGTCTATCACCTGATCGCCAAGAAGCAGGACGTGCTCGATGCGTTCTACATGCCGGGCGCCCAGAAGGGGCAGTACCAGGGCAGCGACTATCCGTGGAGAGGCACGCTGGTCTATGACGGTGAAGTGTACGACCACATCGGTTTTCGCGCCCGCGGCGGCGTCTGGCGTTACGCTATGGGCAAGAACATGCCGAAATTCGACCTGAATAGGGGACACTATTTCCAGGCCCGCGACGACTACGGCCAGGAATACAGCACCAAGTGGGCCAAGATCAACTTCTCCGCCTGCATCCAGCAGGGTGACTATCAGCATCGCGGCGAGCAGGGCATGTTCGAGGCCGCGGGTTTCAAGCTGTTCAACCTGATGGGCTGCCCTGCTTCTAAAACGCATTGGGTCCACTTCCGCGTGATCGACGAGGCCGCCGAGGTCGGCGCGACCCAGTACGAAGGCGACTTCTGGGGTCTGTACTTGTGCATCGAGCAGATGGACGGCCGATTCCTCGACGAGCACGACCTGCCCGACGGGAATCTATACAAGATGGACGCGGGCTCGGGGGACGCCGGCCCCGGCGGCGGCGCCCTGAACAATCAGGGCCCCACCCAGCCCAGCAACAATTCCGATCTCGTGGCGTTCGTCAACGGCTACCGCGCCCGGCCGCAGGAGCCCTGGTGGCGGCAGCACGTCAACCTGCCTTCGTACTATGGATTCCGCTGCGTGGTCGAGGGCATCCATCACGGCGACATGGAAGGCAGCAAGAACTGGTTCTTCTACCACGATCCGACGACGGACCAGTGGTGGATTCTGCCGTGGGACCTGGACCTGACCTGGGCCAACAACATGTACGGCGGCGGGGCCGACGAATTCACTCGCAACGGGGTCTTTTCCAGCAACAACGCCAATCTCGCGATCGAATACAACAATCGCCAGCGGGAGTTCTTCGATCTGCTGTACAACAGCGACCAGGGTTATCAGATGCTCGACGACCTGGCCAACATCATCGATCCCCCGACGGGCGGACCGACCTTCGTCGGCGCCGACCGTGCGATGTGGGACTACAACCCGATCATGGTCTCGGGCAACGTGAACCCGAGCAAGTCCGGACAGGGGCGCTTCTACCAGCGGGCGACCACGAAGGACTTCCGCGGCATGGTCCAGATCATGAAGGACTACATGGTCTCGAACAACCGCGCCTTCAACACCTATTCGGAAGACCCGCAAGCCCCCAAGACGCCCACCGTCTTCGCGACGGGTCCCGACGGTTTCCCCACCAACGCGCTGACGTTCCGCACGAGCGATTTCAGCGATGCGCAGGGGGCGGGGACCTTCGCGGCGATGAAGTGGCGCATCGCGGAGGTCGCGGCGGGCTCCATCGCGGCACCCTCCCCCGGCGGGAGCACGAGCACCAGCGACGGCTCGGTCCTGGTGCCCGACGGCGCCTCCTGGAAGTACTTCAAAGGTCTCGCGGAGCCCTCGACGACCGCCGGCGCTTGGCGGCTGCCGAACTTCGACGATTCCAACTGGCTCACGGGACGCACCGCCATCGGCTACGGGGAGGACTTCATCGTGACCAACCTGGCCGACATGCGTGGCTCCTACACGACCGTGTACCTTCGGAATACGTTCGACGTGAGCGGCTTGGCCTTTCTGTCCAAGCTGACCCTGGAAACCAAGTATGACGACGGGGTCAACGTCTGGATCAACGGCAAGCTCGCCTACCAGGACAACGTGGTCGGTACGGAGCTGCCGTACAACGCGACCGCGATGAGTTCCGTCGAGGATTCCTCCTTCCACACGTACGATCTCGGCGATCCGAAGAACTGGCTGGTCCAGGGCAGGAACGTGATCGCGATCCAATGCCTCAACTCCAACATCAGCACCAGTTCGGATCTCTTCATCGACGCACGGCTGACCGCGGAGGTGTCGCAGGGCGGCGTCATCGCCACGCCGGTGATGAACCTCACGCCGTACAAGAAGACGCCAGGCAAGTACGAGATCCATGCGGTCTGGGAGAGCGAAGACCTGACCGTGTTCGCGAAGGACGTGACGATTCCGGCGTCCGCGGTGCGCCCGGGCCGGACCTATCGCGTTCGCAGCCGGATGAAGGACACCAGCGGCCGCTGGAGCCACTGGTCGGCCCCGATCCAGTTCACCGCGGGCGAGCCGATCGCCGACGGCATCGTGGCGGACCTGCGAGTCACCGAGGTGATGTACAACCCCTCGTCTAGCGACACGCTCGACGGCGACGAATTCGAGTTCATCGAGATCAAGAACATCGGCGACGAGACCCTCGACCTTCGTGGTGTCTCGTTCACCAGCGGCGTGACGTTCCGCTTCGCCGACAGCGCCATCACCTCGCTGGGGCCCGGCGGCTTCGTCCTGGTGGTCAGGAACAAAGCGGCCTTCGAGTCCCGCTACGGCACGGCTCTCTCGAACCTGATCGCAGGCCAGTACGAGGGCAAGCTGGCCAACGCCGGAGAGAACGTCGCGCTGGTGGATTACTGGAACGGCACGATCGCGGAATTCGAGTACGGCGACGGCCGCGGCTGGCCGATCGCCGCCGACGGAGCCGGGTACTCGCTGGTGCCGCTGGATTCGGCTGTTCTTGGCGAGCCCCAGGGTACGCTGAACTACCCCGGCAACTGGCGGGCGAGCACGTATCCCGAAGGTTCGCCCGGCCGGGACGACCCCGCCGCGCCGCAGACGCTCGTCATCAACGAATTTCTGGCCAACGGCGCAGGAGAAGGGGACTGGATCGAACTGTACAACCCCACCGCCTCGGCGGTGAGCCTGGCCGGCTGGTATCTCAGCGACGATCCGGCCGACTTGAAGAAGTTCGCGATTCCCGCCGGCTCGATCCCGGCCAAGGGATTCAAGAGCTTCGACGGCATCAAGGGGTTCGGCCTGGGCTGGGACGGCGATGAGATCGTGCTGTCCTATCTGCCCGGCACGGCGGACGACCGGATCGTGGACGCGGTCTCGTTCAAGGCGCAGGAGCCCGGCGTCACGCTGGGCCGCTACCCCGACGGCGGGCCGTACTGGCTGCGGATGACGCCGTCGCAGAACGCCGCCAACGCCAATCCGATCGCCGGCGTGATGATCTCCGAGATCATGTACCACCCGGTCGATCCGAACGAGGAATACGTCGAGCTGTTCAACCCGACCGCGCAGGCGGTCGCTCTGTCGGGCGACGTTACATGGCGTCTGGACGGCGCGGTGGACTACAATCTCCCGGCCGGGGCCTCGATCCCCGCCGGCGGGCGGCTCGTGATCGTCGGCTTCGACCCGGCGGTGGAGGCCTCGCGCCTGGCCGGCTTCGTCAAAGCGTACGGCGCCGCGAGTCTGACGCCCGGCGTGCAGATCCTCGGGCCCTGGCAGGGCAACCTGTCCAACCGCGGCGAGCGGCTGGGCCTGGAGCGATCGCAGACCGGCGGCGACCCCGCCGAGTCGGCGTGGCTCCTCGTGGACGAGGTGATCTACA
>JAAYVJ010000271.1 GCA_012517265.1 Planctomycetota bacterium
ATCGCCGTTTGGGTCGAACCAGGTTCGCGTGTGGATGAGTTCCTTGCCCAGCTCGATGCGGATCCAGCCCAGGAGCTTGCCCACGACGAGATTGGGGTCCACGGGAAACGGGCAATCCTCGATCCGCGGGTAGTTGGGCTGGAGGGGCGGGGTTTCGACGCCCACCAGCAGAGGCAACAGGATCAACAGACCGGCCATCGTTCGCATGGAGGAACGGATAGTCGATCCGCGGTTCGTTGTCAAGGGTGTGGGGCAGGGGTATCGTATCATAGGGGCAGCCTGTCGAGCAGGCGTATTGATTTGTACAGCGAGAGCAAGAGTATTGCGGAGGTGCGTACGATGTCAATACGACGACAAGAACCGACGCGATGGCGAGTACGGCTTCGTCTGGGGTTTTGGGGGCTCATGTTGCCTGGGATCATGTTGGGATGCTCGCCGAATTCGGGACGAGGCTCGGGGTGCGCCGGTCGCCAGGCGGGACCCGCGGCGTCTCCCGACATGGCCGATCACGAACGCCCGACGGCGGGTGCCGAATCGCGTCTCCATCCGGCGTTTGCGGAACGGATTGCGGAACGCGATCGGATGGTGGCCACGCAGATTCAGGCAAGGGCGGTCCGGGATCCGAACGTGCTTCGAGCGATGCGGACTGTGCCCCGGCATGCCTTCGTCCCCATACCGCAACGGGCCGAGGCCTATGCGGATTGCCCGCTGCCCATCGGCCACGAGCAGACCATCAGCCAGCCCTATGTCGTGGCGTTCATGACGGAAGCCCTCACGCTCGATCCGGATTCCGTCGTGCTGGAGATCGGCACCGGGTCCGGGTACCAGGCGGCGGTTTGCGCCGAGATCGCCCGGGAGGTGTACTCGATCGAGATCGTGGAGCCGCTGGCGAAGTCCGCCGCCGAGGTGTTGGCGGACCTGGGCTACGACAACGTCCATGTGCGGGCGGGCGACGGCTACTACGGCTGGCCGGAGCATGGGCCTTTCGACGCGATCATCGGTACGGCCGCCGCGAGGGAAGTCCCGCCGCCTTTGCTGGAGCAGCTCAAGCCCCGCGGGCGGATGATCCTTCCGGTTGAGAGTGCCTCAGGATTTCAGCATCTGATCCTGCTGACCAAGGATGATGAGGGGCAGGTGCGCCGCGAGGCCGTGATGCCCGTGCGGTTCGTGCCTATGACCGGGCGCGACCGCCAGCCGCGGTAGGGAATCGCCGACGGACCCGGTGTGCGGGGGGGGGGCGGGGTCAGCACCACATCCGCAGGGCCTGGGGCAGGACCTTGAACTCGAAGCTGGCGCCTTTGCGGTAGATGTTGCCGTCGATCTGGGCGTACCGCTCCCGCTTGGTCGTGATCCGGATCTCGCGGGCCTTGCGGTAGATGCCCATGCGGTTCTCTTTGAGGAAGGCGTTGGCCATGCCGCCGACGATCTCGGCCCAGCCGGAATTGATCGCCAGCAGGTGCAGGTGCCCGTCGTCGAAGACGGCGTTGGGTACGATCTTCATGTTGTACCCGTAGTAGGGGATCTTGGTGACGATTGCCGTGACGGCGTTGGGCACCGCCAGTTCCTCGCCGTCGAGCCGAATGGACATGTCGGTCCGCTCCAGATCGGTGAAGAACGAGCCGAACGTGGCGATGGCGTAGGCCGGCGGACCGCAGATGCCGCTCTCCCGCAACGACTCCCGGCGATGGATGATGTCCGCCTCGAGTCCGACGCTGGTCATGAAGCCTTTACGCTGCCCGTCGCACAGGATCAGATCGTACAGCCGCAGGCGGCCCTCCTTGATCCGCTTGGCCGCGCGAGTGACCTGCGGCGGCAGCTCCAGGGCGTACCGCAGGGCGCAGCCCGAGCCGAACGGCAGATAGGAGAAGGTCGTCCCGCTGTCCAGCGCGTTGATCGCGTCCGAGAAGGACCCGTCGCCGCCGGCCACGATCAGGACGTCGACCTCGCGGGCCAGCTCCGCCGCGCACTGCATGAACT
Source organism: Planctomycetota bacterium (assembly GCA_012517265.1). Classification (GTDB taxonomy): domain Bacteria; phylum Planctomycetota; class Phycisphaerae; order Sedimentisphaerales; family Anaerobacaceae; genus PLanc-01. The sequence goes on from JAAYVJ010000271.1 coordinate 1,978, forward strand.
CTTCGCGCGAGGTGGTTTCCAGGCCTCGAATCTCGCAGTCGCCCAGCACGTCCTGAACCGCGTGGAGCAGTTGGACTTTGCGATGGGTGTTGGTCGGGCCTGCCTTCGGATTGATGATCATCCCGAATTTCACGCGTCGATTGGCTCCACGAAACCGTCTGTCTTCACAATCACCTGGGCCGATCCCATCGCCTTCTCCGGCCGGGGCTTGCCTGCGGAACATTGCCGCGTGATTATACTCACTCATTCCGCGGGCGACAAGGACTTGCTGCGGACACAACACGCTCGGCGGAAAATCCGCGTGGCGGCGGCGAGGGCTTCGGTATAATCGGCAGATCTCGGCCGGGGTGGTCCGGCCCGGACGATGGAAACCGGAGACCCGGCGTGGAACGACAAGGCGTGCAAACGAAAGGCGAAGCGAAGCAACGCGGCAGGATCGTCATCCTCGGGGGCGGGCCCGCGGGGCTCGGGGCCGCCTGGCGGCTCCACGAGGCCGGGTGTGCCGACTGGGTGCTGTTCGAAAGGGAGTCCCACGTCGGCGGTCTGGCGTCCTCCTACGTCGACGATCACGGCTTCACCTGGGATCTCGGTGGTCACGTGGTCTTCTCGCACTACGACTACTTCGACGGCGTGCTCGACTCCGTTCTGCAAGGCCAATGGGTGGAGCACGTGCGGCAGGCCTGGATCTGGATGCGCGGTCGGTTCATCCCGTACCCGCTGCAGAACAACATCCGCCACCTGCCGACGCAGGAGCTGATGGAGTGTCTGGAGGGGCTGCTTGATGCGAGGGACCGCGCCGAGGCCCCCGCGGCGACGTTCGCCGACTGGATCCTGCGGAGCTTCGGCCCGGGCCTGGCCCGGGTCTTCATGACGCCGTACAACCGCAAGGTCTGGGCTGCCGACCCGGCCGAGCTGGGGACGCAGTGGGTGGGCGACCGCGTTGCGACGGTCGATCTCAAACGCGTTCTCCGCAATGTGATCGAGGGCCGGGACGACCTGGGCTGGGGACCGAACGCCACGTTTCGCTTCCCTCTCCACGGCGGGACCGGGCGGATCTGGCGGGCCGTGGCCGAGCGTCTGCCGGCCGAGCGGTTGTGCCTGGGAGTGGAGGCAGTCGAGATCGACGCCCAGGCCAGGACCGTCCGCTTGTCTGACGGCCGCGTAGTCTCCTTTGACCGGCTTGTCACGACCATGCCGCTGGATGGGCTGCTCAGGAGAACCTCAAATCTCGGATCGCAAATCTCAGATCTCGCCTTGCGGGACGGCCTGCGGTGCTCCTGCACGCACATCGTTGGCGTCGGGCTGGAGGGGCTTGTCCCCGAGTCCCTGGCGGGCAAGTGCTGGGTGTACTTTCCCGAGCCGGAGTTGCCGTTCTACCGCGTGACCGTGTTCTCGAACTACTCGGCGCACAATGTCGCGAACCCGGGTCGCCAGTGGTCGCTGATGGCGGAGGTGAGCGAGGCGCGGGGGGCGGCTGGCGTCTCACGGGACTCGGTTGTGCGGGGAACGCTTGACGGGCTCAGGGCGGCCGGGCTGATTCCGTCCCACGCCGCCGTGACGAGCGTCTGGCACAGGCGCATCGAGCATGGGTACCCGACGCCGGTCGTGGGGCGCGACGTCGTGCTGGATGAGATCGAGGGGCTTCTGAGCGAGAGGCACATCCTGAGCCGAGGGCGGTTCGGCGCCTGGAAGTACGAGGTGGGGAACATGGACCACTCGTTCATGCAGGGCGTCGAGGCGGTCGACCGCATCCTCCTGGGTCGTCCGGAGACGACCGTGCGATTCCCCGACCGGGTCAACTCCCGGCCTCGCTAAGCCGACTTCGCGGATTCGGCTGGGATGCGGATCTTCTGAAAGTGAAGAGTATCGATCTCGGGGCTGCCCGGGCTGGTGGAGTGCTCGCAACCCGCCGTAGTGCGAGTCTGCCGCCCCGGCCTCGATGAGCCGATGTGAATGCGGTTACCTCCACGCCGGGATGCCGATGGGTTGGGGAGGGAGGGCGACTTTCTTCTTGGGCGAGACTTTGGCCAGGGGCATCCTGATCCCGTTATCCGTGCGGACGAGTTCGAACCGTTTGAGGGTTTCGTTGAAAGCGAGGGTGTGCGGGTCGCCGGGGAAGCCGATGAAGCCCAGGCCGTCGGCCAGCGGCGTGAGCATCTGCGGCCGGCCCTGGGGCATCCACTGGAGCGGCGGCTTGGAGCCGGCCAGGGCCTCCTCCTGGCTGATGTACCGCTGCCCGTCCTTGCGAACCTCCATGCGAACCCAGGGGAACCAGACGGGGTAGTAGAGGCCGACGAAGTCGTCGAGCTTTCGCGGCCTGCGGTCGGCGGCGTCGAGCAGGCCCTTGGGCTTCTCGGCCTTGGTCATCAGGACCGGTGGCGTCGTGTCGGGCGAATAGGACTGGTCGAAGGCGGCGCGGGTCCGGTCCACGATGCGGATGGAGCAGGGGTAGGACGGGCCGAAGTATCCGATGGTGGTGCCCGCCAGAGGCGAAGGCAGCAGGCCCCACGTGAGACCCTCGGGGGTCTTTTGCAGGGGGATTTCCATGCCTTGGCAGGTCGTGTACCGGGCCCCCTCGATGGTCAGCAGCGGGATCAGCGTGTCCTTCTGGCTGACGCCGGCGACGGGGGGCATCGTGAACCATTCGACGGCGATCTTGCCGACGGCGGGCTTGGGGGACTTGGCGGATTTCGCGGGCTTGGCCGGGGACGCGGTCGTCCGGTGGCATCCGGCCGTCGCGAGGGCCAGGACGATCAACCCTGCTGCAATGTGCTTCATCGACGCTCTCCTTGCCGCTCATGTGGGTCTGAGACGCTTGGCAGGGCAATAGTATGGCGTACGCCTGGGGTATTGGCAAGGGAAACCGGCGGCGTCACTGCGAGCCAGGAGCTTTACAGTCGGGTCTGCAACTGCTACAATCATCGGTTTTGTGCCGGTCTGTTCGGACTTCGGCGGCTGTTGTGGCCGGCGTTCCCCGGCGACAGAGAACAGGAGTTGGGATCACCCTATGACAAGAGTTGCGGTTTACGATACGACGTTGCGGGACGGGATGCAGGCCGAAGGCGTCAGTTTCTCGCTGGAGGACAAGCTCTCGATCGCCAAGTGGCTGGACGGCCTGGGGATGGACTACATCGAGGGCGGCTACGCGGCCTCCAACCCCAAGGAGATGCAGTTCTTCCTGGATGTGGCCAAGCTGGGCCTCAAGAACAGCCGGATCGCGGCGTTCGGCAGCACCCGGCGGGCCGACTGCACTGTCGACAACGACGTATCGCTCAACTCGATCGTTGCGACCAAGGCCCCGGCGGGCACCATCGTCGGCAAGACCTGGGACCTCCACGTGCGGGAGGTGCTGGGCTGCTCGCTCGACGAGAATCTCAAGATCTGCACGGAGTCCGTGCGGTACTTGAAGAGCAAAGGGATCGAGGCGATCTTCGACGCCGAACATTTCTTCGACGGGTACAAGGAGAACCCCGAGTACACGATGAAGGTGCTCCTGGCGGCCGCGGAGGGCGGGGCGGACGCCCTGGTGCTGTGCGACACGAACGGCGGCTCGCTGCCGGAGCGGATCTTCGAGGTCACGCAGGAAGTGTGCCGGACGTTCGGCTCGCTGGTGGTCGGCATCCACACGCACAACGACACCGGCTGCGCGATCGCCAACTCGCTGGCCGCGGTGCGGGCGGGGGCCCGGCAGGTACAGGGCACGATCAACGGCATGGGCGAACGCACCGGCAATGCGGACCTGTGCTCGATCATTCCGAACCTGGCGCTCAAGATGGGCTACGAGGCACTCAGCCCCGAGAAGATGCGGATGCTCACGGAGACGTCGCGGTTCGTCTACGAGATCGGCAACCTGGCGCCGGTGACGAATCTGCCCTACGTCGGGGCCAGCGCCTTTGCCCACAAGGCAGGGCTGCACGTCGACGCCCTGCGCAAGAGCAAGCGCACCTATGAGCACATCGACCCGCAGGTCGTCGGCAACGAGCGGCGGTTCCTCATCTCCGAACTGAGCGGCAAGTCGAACGTCCTGGCGGAGATGGAGAAGGCCAAGCTGGCCCAGGACCCCAAGCTCGCCCGCAAGATTCTGGCTCGGGTTCAGGAGCTGGAGAACGAGGGCTACCAGTTCGAGGCGGCCAACGCCAGCTTCGACCTGCTGACCAAGAAGGTCCTCGGGGAGTTCAAGCCGTCGTTCGAGCTGATCAAATACCACGTGAACGTGGAGAAGCGGCGGACCGGCGAGATCGTCACCGAGGCGACGGTCAAGCTCAAGGTCGGCGACGCGACCGAACACGTCGTCGGCGAGGGCGACGGCCCGGTCAACGCCCTGGACGCGGCGCTGCGCAAGTCGCTGGAGAACTTCTATCCCTGCATCCGGGAGATGAGCCTGATCGACTACAAGGTTCGCGTAGTCAACGGCAAGGCGGGCACCGCGGCCCGGGTCCGCGTCGTGATCGAGTCGCGCGACAAGCAGTCGCTCTGGGGCACGGTGGGCGTCTCGGAGAATGTCATCGAGGCAAGCTGGCTGGCGCTGGTCGACAGCGTCGAGTACAAGATCCACAAATCCGCATCGTAGCGAAGGGCGTCCCATAGGTCCTATGGGTCTCATCAGTCCTATGAGACGAATAGGACGGATAGGACCCATGGGACGCGTCGCGAATCTCTATTCGGTCAGGACCATTTCTTCCTGGGCTGCGGCCTGCTGCCTTCTCTTGCGGCGGTTGACCGTCCGGCGATCGGCGGCAGGGGCCGGCTGCTCGTCTGCGGCGACCTGGAGCACCTCCGCGGCGGTGGCGGCGAATCCATCGGCGCCGATCTCTTCCCAGAGGCCCTCGGCCCGGTTGAACAAGCCGCCGGAAACGATGATCCGCATCTCCGGCCAGGCGTTCACGGACCGGATTCTGTCGATCAACCGGCGGACCTCCGGCGCCTGCTTGGGCGAGGTGCCGTAGACCAGCAGGACGTCGGGGGCGTATTCGTTGATGTACCCGAAAATGTCGTCGTTGGACAGGCCGCCGCCGAGGAAGCGAACCTGCCAGCCGTCACTCTCGAACAGGTCGGCGATCATTTGGGCGCCCAGCTCTTGAAGTTCCTCGCGGGAGCAGCAGATGGCGGCCTTCTTGTGCTTTGCGGGCCGGCGGGGCAGCTTGTTCTGGAGCTGGTCCACGATCGTGCGGTTGATCCGGGTGGCCATGTGCTCCTGGACGGACGTGATCCGGTCGGTTCTCGACAGCCGCTCGATCTCGGCCATGACCGGCCAGATCAGGTGCAGGTAAATCGAGTTGGCGGGTACGCCTCGCTGCATCGTCTCCTCGATCACGGAGCGGCAGGTGCCGCGGTCGCCTTGGAGAAGGGCTTCGAGATAGCGGGCCAATGTCTCTTCCTTAACCATTCGAGTCTCCTTTGTCCATCCTTAACGTTGCGTTGCCGGCCTTTGAACTTGCGTAACATCCTTTGTTCAGTACAGTGTCAATTTGGTAAATCTACTGTCCTGACAACGGGTGTATCGGAGAGCGGTTTCAAAAAACTTGAGTGAAAATAGACAAGCTGGGAATGTTTGGTCGAATCGGTAATGTTGTTGTGCTCCGGATATTCCTATCGATCCTTCCTGTCCTGTTCTGATCGGCGTTGTCATGACCTCGGGATAGTCCTATAAAGGTGCTTTTCGGCCTTCTTGGCAGCCTTTGCCAGGGGCTCGCGGACGGCTTTCAGATTTCGCTTGAAAGGGTTGTCGATGATCTGGTATAAAAATGGTGGCGCTCTGGGTCAAAGTTGACCCCACAACTAGACAGGTTGCGACAGCCTCGCGCGTCGGGACGCGGCCCTTGTCTCCGTACGCCGGGGAGACCGATTCATGCAGGTGTTTGAGCGAGTGGTGATGCCCCCGCAACGCCATTTTTCCAACGTCCTGCATGGGCAAGAACCGTCAATCGCGGCGGGGTAGATGCCGTAAGGAAGGAGGTGAATCGGCGAAAGGCCGGCGCGTCGCATCTGGATCCCCACCTTTGTCAAGCGAACGTCCGGCGCACGGGCATCACGATCATTCTGTCCACATCTGCCCGACCTGGTTTGCGTCGATCGAGTGGGCGGAATTGTTCTGTCGGTTGGACGGGCCTGGGGGCGGCAGGGCCGTCGCCGCGGAGGACATCTCATGTCATGGCGCGGGGCTTGGGCGTTGTTGCGTGGGTCCCGCAGGGATTTCGGAATGGAGGATGTGTATGCGTGGCGGACTGTTGATGACCTTCTGTGCTCTGGGCTTCATTGTCGCGGCGACGGCGCCGGCCCAGGCCGCACTGGACGACGGGTTGGTTTCCTATTTCAAGCTCGACGAGACAAGCGGCACGACCGCTTTCGACTCGTCGGGCAACCTGCGTCACGGCACCCTGATCGGCACGTCGCTGACGTGGACGCAAGGACGCGACGCCGGGGCGCTGTCATTCGCGCCTCCGGCCACCGGGGACGTTGGGGATCGTCTGGAATTCCCGACAACAGGCATGTCCGTCACCGCAGGGACGATTTCCGTATGGGCGTATCTGTCCGACCCGCAGCCCGCCTCCAGCGGCCGGTACATCTTCGGCCACACGACTCAGCCGCAGTTCAACAGTCGCATCCAGCTCTACATGCAGGACGGCACCAACGTTTCGCGAAAGCTGGATTTCGGCATGGGCGGTTCTCACACCACCAGGACCGACATGGTGGAACTGCCGATGAACGAATGGCTCCATGTGGCCTTCACGTGGAACAACGGGACCTACGCCATCTACTATAATGGGGCCCAACTCGCCACCGGTTCCTACTCCGGCCTGACGGCTCTCCACACCGTCGCCAACTTCGGCAACGACGGCAGCAACGCCCCCTATGAAGCCTTCGCGGGCATGCTCGACGAAGCGAGGGTCTACAATCGGGCGGTCACGGCCGACGAGATAAAGCAGATTTTCGAGATCCCGCCCGCCTCCATGGTCAAGGCCCAGTCGCCCGCCCCGGCCAACAAGGCCAGGGATGTCGCTCGGGACGTGGTCCTCGCCTGGACGCCCAGCGGGGTCGGCGTCGCTCGCGATGTGTACTTCGGGGCGAGCCTGGAGGACGTAATGGC
>JAAYVJ010000025.1 GCA_012517265.1 Planctomycetota bacterium
ACGATCTTCCTGGACAGGCTGAGTCGGGACCGTTTCATGGACGTCCTCCTTTGCGGTCTTGCTCGGTGTAGGCGACGGGGTGTTGGCGTTCTCCCTTGCGGTAGAACCGGAAGTCCTTGCGTTTCCCGAAATGGGGAGAACTGCAGCCGATGCAGGGTGCGGAGGCGCGGATGCACCTGTTCACCCCGGTGTTCCACTGTCGATGGGGGCACTCCGTGTAGCTGATCGGGCCCAGGCATCCGGGTTCGAAGAGGCACCCCTGCGGATCGCGGAGGTATTTGGCGAAGATCTTGCGTTCATAATAGGGATATCGCGGACATTCGTCGTGGGTGGAGTGGCCGTAGAACATCAGAGGGGTCAGAAGCTTGGGATTCACTTGGGGATAGCCCTTGGCCGCGACGTAGGCGAGCGTTCCGATGAGGCACTTCGGATGGACCGGGCAACTCGGGCAGTTGATGAGCCTGCCTTGAATGGGCAGATTGTGCTTGGCCATGAACTGTGAGACGCCGGCCGCTCCGGTCTGATTGCCTTCGGCGGCCGGCATGCCGCCGAACGTGGCGCATGTGTCCGCCGCGACGATTGCCTTGGCGCGAGGGACCGGCTTCAGGAGGAGGTGCTCCGCCGTGGATTTGCCGATCATACAGGCCTCGGGCATGTCCAGGGGAAGAGAGCCTTCGACCACGAGCACGACTGGGCCTGAATCCACACGATCCGTGTGGTCGACAACAGTCTCTGCGCACCGTGGGCGAACACCGCCGCCGCTTCGCCCGGCAGGGCGGCGCCTACCGCCGGGAATCCTCCGAGTTTCATCAGCTCTCTTCGAGTCAGTCTGACTTCTTGAATCATCGCAGGTCCTTTCGCAACTCGCGGTTCGTCCGCGATGTCAATGAACGGCACAGGCCATGCAAGGGTCGAACGATCGAACGACTCGCCCGGCTTCGATGGGCTGGCTGGGGTTCTCGATCGGAGTTCCTTCCAGTGCTTTTTCCACAGGCCCCGGCACGCCCCCGTCGTCTCGCGGCGAGCAGTTCCACGTCGTCGGAACGACGCATTGGTACCGGCTGATCTTGTACTCGTCGATGACGATCCAGTGCCCCAGCGCTCCCCGCGGCGCCTTGGTCAATCCGAAACCCCGACCGGTCTGCGGCAAGGTGAAATCCTGTGCGGGGGCTCCGTCGACGACCAACTCGTCCAGCCACTGCTCGCACCGCCTGGCGATCCAGACCGCATCGAGGACGCGGGCCAGAGCCGGCCCAGGCCCTCAGTTCCCGCAACGTCCGGTTGTCTCCCGTGCATTTGAGAATCACTCTGATATCCACGAAGTCCAGGGCGGCCGGGTGGTAGAAGTGGAGAATGTGGGGTTGTAGGAAGCTGGATGCCTGCATATTTTGGGACCTGACAGGGCGGGGGGGATGCGAAGGGCTGGAACAGGGTACGATCGACCGATCCTGCCGTTCGCGTCGGCCGCCCTCGGTTCTCTCCAAGTTCGGTCTTCGGCGTCGAGCGACTTTCAAATGCGAAGCCCGGGCGAGGGGATAGACTCGCCCGGGCTTCGCTGAACAAGGGTGAAAGGGGGGATCAGCTGTTGAATTTGCCTAGCTCGGTGTCGCCGGGCTCCAGGGGGATCGCCTTGCTCGCGGACTTGGCGGTCGCCTTCTGCGGTTTGTCGCCGTGGGCTGCGATCTTGTGAAGGACTTCATCGGACTTGCCTAGAACGCGTGACTTGAACGCGGGTTTTTCTCCCGAGTGGAGTCTGTGCTCCAGGTTCAAGTGCAGGTGATGCCGCTCCGGCCTGGGGGACTCGGACCGTGCCTTCTGCGTCGCGGCGCCGCCGACCAGAGCCACCAGTTGCCCCACGATCTCCTTCATGCTCTCGGCCTGGGCGCTGAGTTCCTCCGACGCGCTGGCCGATTCCTCGGCGTTGGCAGCGTTCTGCTGTGTGACCTTGTCCATCTGGGAGACCGCGGTGTTTACCTGGTCGATCCCCTGCGCCTGCTCTTGCGAGGCAGCCGCGATCTCGCTGACCAGGTCCGTCGTCTTGCCCACACTCTGGACGATCTCTTCGAGGACCTTGCTGACCTCGGTGGCGATGTCCACGCCGTTCTTGGAGTTCTTGACGGACTCCTCGATCATGCTCGCGGTGTTCTTGGCGGCTTCCGCCGACCGCATGGCGAGGTTTCGCACTTCCTCGGCGACGACGGCAAAGCCCTTGCCCGCCTCGCCCGCCCGCGCGGCTTCGACCGCGGCGTTGAGAGCCAGCAGGTTCGTCTGGAACGCGATTTCATCGATCACCTTGATGATCTTGGACGTCTCGTCGGAACTCTTTTGGATGTCCTGGATCGCCTGACTCATCCGGCCCATCGCCTCGCTGCCCGTGCCGGCGGCCGTCTTCGCCTCGGCGGCCAGTGTGTTGGCCTGCTGGGCGTTGTCGGCGTTCTGCTTGGTCATGCTGGACATCTCTTCGAGGCTCGAGGATGTCTCTTCCAGGCCCGCCGCCTGCTCGGTGGCGCCTTCGGCCAGCGACTGCGAGGCTGCGGAGACCTGCCCCGAAGCCGAAGCGACCTGCTCGGCCCCCTCGGTCAGGCCGGCGATGATCTTGCGGATCGGCCCAGTGATCGAGCGAGTGATGAAGAAAGCAATGACGACGCCGATGACCAAGGCTGCGATCAAACCAACGATCATGACGGTGGCCGACGCAGACAAAGCCTGGGCGCCGCTCGTGGCGATCTGGCTGGTCTGCTGGATGCCCGCGGTGGCGGTGTTCTGGGCGTTCGTGAGCACGGAGTCCGCCGCCTTGCCTCGTTCGGTGTTCAGTTGGTTCAGCTGTATCCAGTTGTCCAGCAGAGCCATCATCGTGGTCTTGTAGGTGTCCATCGCCGTGCGGGTCTGATCCAATTGCTGGAGATTGGCCGTCGTGCGAGTGATCTTCCGCAAATCCGCCAACAGGGCATCGGCCTGATTCAGGTTGGCCTCGGCGTCGCGGAGGATCTTCGGATCACGCACGGCCTGCGACTTCCAGACCGCGATGCGTGTGGCATTTCCCAACTCCATGATATCGGTGACCCGGGTGATCTTGTCGTGCCGCTCGGTCAGATCCCGCTCGAGTTCCTCTTGTTCGTGCGCGAGGAATCCCCCGCATGCGGTCGCGCAAGCCGTCGCGGCATCGTCCACGTTCTGACCGCACTGGCGCAGCTTGTTTGCGTCAGCATCGGTTCCTTTCTTCCATTCATCCAGATACGCGACCATGGCGGCGCGAAGAGCCTTGGCCGCGCTCTCGGTCTGCTCAATTCGCTGCACATCCTCCGCGTCTTTCATGACCGCACGGAGCTTGCCGATGAGGACGCCGAGAGAATCCAGTCCCGCGATCGCCTGCTCCATCAGTTCGGGTTTGCCTTGTGCCTGGCTCTGGAGGCTCGCGACGCGGACTGTGCTGTTCAGGTTGACCAACTCGTCGGCCAGACGGATCTTCTCCCGGCGGTCCGCCAGGTCGGTCTTGAAAGCCGCATTCTGGCTGGCCAGGAACTCCGCCGCGTTCTTGACGTACTCCTGGGCCGCGACATTCAGCTTCTCCTGGTTCTGGGCCATCGCCTGGTTTTCCGCCACAGTCCGATTGGCCAGTTGCTCGTACTGAGCCACGCTGTCGGTGCAGACATTGATCGCCTCCTTCAGCTTGACCAGGTGCGTGGACTTGTCCGCCAGATTCTGGCTTTCCTGCAGCCATTTCTTGATCTCGGCGAGATTCCGCTGTCCGTCCTTGAGGTAGGTTTCGTCCTTGGTCAGAGCATAGCCTCGCATGGCGTACATGGTCTGAAGAGCGTACCGCTCCAGGTTGTTCGCCAAGTCCACCTCCGGGACATACTCGAAGGCGAGCATGTTGGACTGAGTTGCGACGCGCTTCATGTTGAAGACCGCCAGACCGCCCAGCAGGCACGCCAGGACGATCAACAGGCCAAACCCCAAGGCGATCTTGGTTCCAAGTTTCATGTTCTTGAACATCTGAGATCCTTTCCAAGCCAGGATAGTGAATGAGTGTTCGCGATCAAATCGATAGACCGCGTTGCGCATCTGTTTGTGGGGCTATTCTTCGGCGTCGGCGGTCTGAACGCCGGCGAGGTTGCTCATGACGCCCATGTCGCTGCCGCCCAGGACCTTGTCGATGTCCAGCAGGATCTTGACTCTGTCGCCGACCTTGCCCATGCCCAGGATGAAGTCCGTGCGAACCGACTCGCCGAATTGGGGAGCGTCCTCGATGTTCTGGCCGGCGATGTCCAGGACCTCCTGGACCCGGTCCACGACGATCCCGGTGTTGAATTTGCGGCCGGACTGGGTGATTTCCACCACGATGATGCATGTTTCCTCGGTGACTTCCGTGGTCGCCATGCCGAACTTGGCCCGCAGGTCGACCACCGGGATCACTTGGCCGCGGAGGTTGATGACGCCTTTGACGTGCGACGGCGTCTGGGGCACCGCGGTGACATCGATGTACCCGATGATCTCGCGGACCTTGAGGATCTCCAGACCGTATTCCTCGTTGGCCAGGGCGAAGGTCAGGTACTTGCCCTCTTTTCCGATCTCTGTCGTCTGCTCTCTGTGTTGTACTGCTGACATAATGGTCTCCTTCTCTGGTTGGATCGTTGCTGCTCCGCTGCAAGCCGGGCGTGCCCGCGGGATCGCCGCCCGCCGCGTCGCAGCGGGATGGCCGTTGCCTGCCTCGCTCGCGACGCGATGACGACGCGACAGGGCCGGATGCCTTGGCCGCCCCCTGTGGAGTGTGCCGATCCGACTGCCGTCGCATTCGTGGCCTGCTGGCGTTGAAATCGGTGGTATCCAGATGGGGATACAGGGCGATTTTTCTTGGGGAGTCGGGGATTTGGGCTAAGCCATCAGGGCGGGATCGTAATGATCCAGGCGATTGGCTGGGTCGGGCAGGCGAAACGCGAGGTTCTGGGAGTCTTCTAAGCACAGATACGCCCGCGGCTCGCCGTGGCGGGATTCTCCGTTGATGCAGTGGCTGAACCGCGGTAGAGTATGCCGTAGACGATTCGCCATTTGTCTCCATGGAAAGGAGAGAATTGATGGGCAAGTCCAAGAAGGGCGCGACAACGGAACGCGGCGAGCACCGCCGGCAGGCCAAGGGCGACTCCGTCCGCGAAATCGACAAGAAGTTCTACGCGAAAGAGTTGGAGAGGCTCCAGATCGAGTTGGTGAAACTGCAGGAGTGGGTTAAACACGAAGGGCTCAAGGTCGTTGTGCTCTTCGAGGGGCGGGACGCGGCGGGAAAAGGTGGCGTCATCAAACGCATCACCGAGTGCCTCAATCCGCGTATCTGCCGGGTGGTCGCCCTGGGCGTGCCGACCGAGCGGGAGAAGACCCAGTGGTATTTCCAGCGATACGTCGCGCATCTGCCCGCCGCGGGCGAGATGGTCCTGTTCGACCGCAGTTGGTACAACCGCGCCGGGGTCGAGCACGTCATGGGCTTCTGCACCGACGAGCAGTACGAGGAGTTCCTGCGGACCTGTCCCCAGTTCGAGCGGATGCTCATCCGGTCGGGAATCATCCTGATCAAATACTGGTTCAGCGTCAGCGACGAGGAGCAGGAGAAGCGGTTCCAGATGCGCATCGAGGACCCGACCAAACGCTGGAAGCTCAGCCCGATGGACCTGGAGTCGCGAAGCCGCTGGGTGCAGTACTCGCAGGCCAAGGACGTGATGTTCGCGCATACCGACGTCAAGGAGTCGCCGTGGTACGTGGTCGAGGCCGACAGCAAGCGTCGCGCCCGCCTCAACTGCATCAGCCACCTGCTCGGCCAGATCCCCTATAAGGACCTGACGCCCGCTCCGATCAAGTTGCCCCCGCGCCAAGAGCGAAGGAAGTACGTCCGCCCGCCGAAGTCCGAGCAGACATTCGTTCCGGAAAAGTACTGACGCCGCGAATCGCCGGGCAAGTCCGTCGCTTGTCCCTCGTCGCTCGGGAGATGACCTGTGGCAGCGTAGGTGCGTGCGATGCGTGGAGAGAGACTCCCCCGGGCAGAACCGTTCCGCCTCCTCAGAACGCTCCAACGCTCCCGCGGAGGAAGTCACCCGCCGGTGACTCCCTTGACAATTCCACGAATTCCGGGCATTATGAATACGAGTACACCTACGACAAGGTGGGCAATCGTACGACGATGTCCGTCACGGATAGCAGCGGGACCGAGCAGCACGTGTATACCTACGATCGTCTCTACCAGGTTACGGCGGTGGATTACCCGGCCGGGTACAATCCGGCCCTG
>JAAYVJ010000272.1 GCA_012517265.1 Planctomycetota bacterium
AAGGGCCCGGTCGTCTCCGGCGTCGATCCCGAGGTTCTCAAGGAGATCCCGAGCTACGTGCCCGACGCGGCGCCGACGGTCCCCGGCCACGAGACGGTTGTGCGGATCGCCGCGGTCGGTCCCGGCGTCACGCGGCACAAGCCCGGCGAGCGATACCTCGTCCAGACCGACTACCGCTGGGCGCACACCGCCAGCTCCAACTCCGCCTTCGGGTACAACTTCGAGGGCGCGCTGCAGGAGTACGTCCTGATGGACGAGCGGGTCATCACCGCCCCCGACGGCGAGTCGATGCTGATCCCGGCTTCCGAGGAGCGGGCGGGCTCAGCCATCGCCCTGTGCGAACCCTGGGCCTGCGTCGAGGACGCCTACGTCACGAAGGAACGCACGACGATCAAGCCCGGCGGCCGGATGCTGGTCGTCGCCGACGTGGCGGTTTCCGACGGACGGATGCACCACCTCTACCAGAAGTACGGTTCCCCGGGGAAGGTGACCTGGGTGTCCAAGTCGCTCCCGCCGGCCGATCTGGGCCCGACCGTCGTCCACGTCAAGAGCATCTTCGATCTCGAGGACGCGGCCTACGACGACGTGATCTACTTCGGCGCCGCGGTCCGCACGGCCGAGGCGCTGTTCCCCAAGGTCGCGGCCAACGGCCTGTTCAACATCGTCCTGGGCGGCGAGCGGTTCGGCTCGCCCGTGGTCACCATGGTCGGCCGGGTGCACTACGGCGGCATCCGCCTCGTCGGCACGACCGGCCCGGACCCGGCCGATTCGATGAAGTACATCCCCAAGACCGGCGAGATCCGGCACGGCGACGTCGTCAATGTCGTCGGCGCGGGCGGTCCCATGGGCATGATGCACGTCATCCGCAACATCTGCCAGGGCGTCGAAGGCGTCACGGTCTACGCCGGCGACGTGGACGACAACCGCCTGGCCGCGCTGAACCAGATCGTCCAGCCGCTGGCGGACAAGAACGGAGTCGAGTACAAGCCGTACAACGCCGCCCACGAGCAGATGGAAGAGAACTACAGCTACACCGTGCTGATGGCCCCGGTCCCCGACCTGGTGGCCACCGCAGTGAACTGCGCCGCCTCTCGCGGGATCGTCAACATCTTCGCAGGCATTCCGGCCACCGTCACCGGCCGGATCGACCTGGACGCCTACATCGAGAAGCGGCTGTACTTCATCGGCACCAGCGGCTCGACGCTCGACGACATGAAGCGCATGCTGGAGAAGGTCGAGTCCGACCGGCTCGACACGAACGTCAGCGTCGCGGCGATCAGCGGGTTCGAGGGCGCGGTCGACGGCATCCGGGCGGTCGAGAACCGCTCCGTCGCCGGCAAGATCATGGTGTACCCGGCGTGTCGGAGCATGGGCCTGATTCGCCTGGAAGAACTCCCGGCCAAGATGCCGGACGTCGCGGCGTGCCTGAACAACGGCCTTTGGACGCGCGAAGCGGAGAGGACATTGTTGGAAAAGCATGCGGGCTGATGAGATGGAACCGGTGGGGCTCGCCCCACCGCTCGACTCATGGCACATGCATAGAACCATCGAATGAAAGGGCAAGAGGATGAGACGGATGAGCGGAGCTTCATCGGGCGGTCGTAGTCTGTACGGGATGACATCCCTTCTGATCGTCGGCCTTCTGGCGGGCGCACTGTTCGCTCAGGGCCGCCAGTACAACGGCCTGGGCATGGACTTGACGAATCTGCCGAGGCTCTCCCACGCCCAGTCGCGCTCGATCAGCCCCGAGAACTTCACGGGCGAGAAAGGCAAGGCCGCCATGGCCACCGAAGGCACCGGCAAGAACGCCGCCCGCGACCTGGGCCAGGGCTGGAAGATCTCGCCGTCGGTGCGAATTCCCGCCAAGAGCACCTTCACCATGGGCCAGATCGACGGCTCCGGGCAGATCCAGCAGATCTGGATGACGCCCGCCCCGCTCGACAAGACGCAGCTCTACATCCTCCGCTTCTACTGGGACGGCGAGGAGACTCCGTCGGTCGAAGTGCCGATGAGCCACTTCTTCGCCTGCGGCTGGGGCAAGTACGCCCAGATCAACTCCCTGGCCGTCTGCGTCAATCCCGGCAGCGCGTTCAACTGCTACTGGCCCATGCCCTTCCGCAAGAGCGCGAAGGTCACCATGGAGAACCTCGACGACAAGCCCATGACTCTCTACTATCAAATCAACTACACGCTGACCGACGTCCCGCAGAGCATGGCGTACTTCCACTCTCAATATCGCCGCGAGTCGCCGCTCAAGACCAAGGGCCTCTTCACCATCCTCGACAACGTCCAGGGCCAGGGCCACTACGTCGGCACGTATTTGGCCTGGGAAGTTCACAGTCCCGGCTGGTGGGGCGAAGGCGAGATCAAGTTCTACATGGACGGCGACAAGGAGTTCCCCACGATCGCCGGCACCGGCACCGAGGACTACTTCTGCGGCTCGTACAACTTCGACACCAAGGACGACGACGGCAAGGCCCGATACACGGAGTTCTCCACGCCGTACACCGGCCTCGCCCAGGTCCTGCCGCGAGATGAGATCTACAAGGTCGGCCAGCGGTTCGGCCTGTACCGTTGGCACATCACCGACCCGGTCCGGTTCGAGAAGGACCTGAAGGTCACGATCCAGGCGCTGGGCTGGCAGGACGGCGGCCGCTACCTCCAGGAAGAGGACGACATCGCGGCCGTCTCCTACTGGTACCAGACCGAGCCGCACGCGGCGTTTCCCAAGTTGCCCGGCCCGGACGCGCTGAAGATCGGACCGATCCAAGTGCAGAAATAGCTGTTTGCAGTGTGCCCGCAAGGGCAAATCTTCTCCTCCAACGATATTGAAGACAACGCCTCACGGCGTCACTGCGAACCTGACAGAAAGGGAGAATCATGGCGAATTCAAGGCAGATCGAGCAGGCGTACAAACTCGCGAGGGAACGTTACGCCGAATTGGGCGTGGACACTGAAAAGGCGATGAGACAGCTTCGCAAGGTCGCGATCTCGCTGCACTGCTGGCAGGGAGACGACGTGGGCGGCTTCGAGAACGCCGACGGCCTCAGCGGCGGCGGCATCATGGCCACCGGCGCCTATCCCGGCAAGGCGCGGACCGCGGACGAACTGCGGGCCGACCTGGAGAAGGCACTGAGCCTGATCCCCGGCCGGCACCGGCTGAACCTGCACGCCAGCTACGCCGAGACCGGCGGCAAGGTCGATCGCAACGAGCTGGAGCCCAGGCACTTCAAGAGTTGGGTCCAGTGGGCGGCGGCCAACAAGCTGGGCATGGACTTCAACGGCACGTACTTCTCGCATCCCAAGGCCGCCGACGGCTTCACCCTCTCCAGCGCCGACAAGAGCATCCGCAAGTTCTGGATCGAGCACGGCATCGCCTGTCGCAAGATCGGCGCCTACATGGGCAAACAGCTCGGCACGCCCTGCGTGCTGAACACCTGGATCCCCGACGGATACAAGGACATCCCGGTCGACCGCAAGGGCCCGCGCGAGCGTCTCAAGGAATCGCTCGACGAGATCATGGCCGACCAGGTCAGCCGCAACCACGTGCTGGACGCCGTCGAAGGCAAGCTGTTCGGCATCGGCTCCGAGAGCTACGTCGTCGGCTCGCACGAATTTTACCTGAGCTACGCGGTCGCCAACAACAAGCTGCTCTGCCTGGACACCGGCCACTTCCACCCGACCGAGACCGTCGCGGACAAGATCTCCGCGGTGATGACATTCGTCGACGAGATCCTCCTGCACGTCAGTCGCGGCGTGCGGTGGGACAGCGACCACGTCGTGATCCTCTCGGACGAACTGACGGCCCTGGCCCAGGAACTCGTCCGCGGCGACTACCTCGACCGCGTCCACATCGGCCTGGACTTCTTCGACGCCAGCATCAACCGGATCGCGGCCTGGGTCGTCGGCACCCGCTGCATGATCAAGGCCCTGCTCCTGGCGATGCTCGAACCCACGAACCAGCTCAAGCGGATCGAGGCCAAGGGCGACCACACCTCGCGTCTGGCGATCCTGGAAGAAATGAAGACCCTCCCCTTCGGGGCGGTCTGGGATTACTATTGCGCGAAGTCGAACGTCCCCGTCGGCTCGGCGTGGATCGATGAAGTGAAGGCGTACGAAGCGGATATTCTGGCGGCGCGTGGTTAAGGAGACCTTGCACACATGACGGCAAATCCATTCCTCGGCGTAATGTTCCACTGGTTGGGCGGACTTGCATCGGGCAGCTTTTACGTCCCCTTTCGCCAGGTGAAGAAGTGGTCCTGGGAAGTCTACTGGCTCGTCGGCGGGTTCTTCAGTTGGATCATCGCACCGTGGATTCTGGCGTCCATCCAGACGAGGGACTTGTTCGCGGTGCTGCGCGAGGCGCCGACCGGCGCGCTGGGATGGGCCTATTTCTGGGGCGCCATGTGGGGCCTGGGCGGCCTTACCTTCGGCCTGACGATGCGGTACCTCGGCATGTCCCTGGGCATGGCGGTCGCTCTGAGCTACTGCTCGGTCTTCGGCACGCTGATGCCGCCGATCTTCAACGGCACGATCGTCGACAAGTTCTCCACGGGATCGGGTCACTGGATCGGATTCGGGATCATCGTCTGCGTGCTGGGCATCGTCGTCACCGGCCTGGCGGGCATGTCCAAGGACCGCGAGATGTCCGAGGAGAAGAAGAAGGAAGCCATCAAGGAGTTTAACTTCATCAAGGGAATCCTCGTGGCCACGTTCTCGGGCATCATGAGCGCCAGCTTCGCCTACGGCCTGGACGCCGCGGCCCCGATCGCCGATCTGTCGGCACAGCACGGCACGTCCACGCTCTGGACGGGTCTGCCGAAACTCTGCGTCGTGCTGCTCGGCGGGTTCACGTCCAACTTCATCTGGTGCGTTCTGCTGAACGTCAAGAACCGCACGGGGTACCAGTACTTCAGTTCGACGCTCCGCCAGGAGTCGCCCGCCGCCGGGGAACGCGCGCCTATGCTGAACAACTACCTCTTCAGCGCCCTGGCCGGCGTCACGTGGTACATGCAGTTCTTCTTCTACACGATGGGCGAGACCCAGATGGGCGACTACAAGTTCTCCAGTTGGACGCTCCACATGGCCAGCATCATCATCTTCAGCTCGCTGTGGGGCATCGCCTTGAAGGAATGGAAAGGCAGCGGCGCGGGCACCAAGCAAAAGCTGGCTCTGGGCCTGGCCCTGCTGGTCGTCTCGACGATCATCGTCGGGTATGGGAACTATCTCGGCGCGCAACCGGCCGCGCAGTGAGAAACGACGGACGAGGGGCACCGCCGGAGCGAAGGATGGACGCGATGACCGCAGAACAGAAGTCTCAGGAGACGCAGGGCGGCAGCGAGTTCGAACGGGAGCCGGTGCCGCCAAACAGGCTGCTCGGCTTCAAGAGCTTCATCGGCATGTACGCCGGCGAGCACACCGCGGGCACCGAGCTGATGATCGGCCCGTTGTTCGTGGCCGCCGGCGTCAGCGCGTTCGACGTCGTCGTCGGCCTGATCGCCGGCAACGTGCTGGCCGTGCTGAGCTGGATCTTCCTGTGCGCCCCGATCGCCACGCGGGCCAGACTGACCCTCTACTACCAACTGGAGAAGATCTGCGGGCGCCAGCTCGTGACGCTCTACAATCTCGCCAACGGCGTGATGTTCTGCTTCCTGGCCGGGGCCATGGTCACGGTATCGGCTACGGCGCTGGGCGTGTGGTTCAAGTTCCCGATGCCCGCGTTGAACGATTTCTATCCCAATAGCGTCGGATGGGTGCTCGCCGTGCTGGCGTGCGGCGCGATGATTTCCGTCGTCGCGGCCTATGGCTACCAGGTCGTGTCCAAGGTCGCCAACGTCGCGGCGCCCTGGATGGTACTGGTGTTCATCGCATTCGGGCTGGTCGGCCTGCGTCAGTTCATCAACGCCACGAACACCGAGGTCACCAGTCTTGCGGATGTCTGGACGCTGGCCCAAACGAGCATCTGGAAAGGCGGCGACCCGTTGCCGGGACAGGTGAAGTTCACCTTCTGGCACGTCATGTTCTTCGCCTGGTTCTGCAACATGGCGATGCACATCGGGATGTCGGACCTCTCCGTGCTGCGGTTCGCCAGGAAGTCCTGGTACGGCGTGGCCAGCGGCACCGGCATGTTCCTCGGCCACTTTCTCGCCTGGCTGGCGGCGTCGATCCTTTACGCCTTCCAGATGCACCAGGACCCGACCAACACCAGCGTGCTGCCGGGACCGCTCGCGTATCAGGCCGCCGGCCTTGCGGGCCTGATCTGCGTCATCATCGCCGGCTGGACCACCGCCAACCCGACCATCTACCGCGCGGGTCTGGCCTTCCAGGCGGTCGTCCCCCAATACTCCCGGTTCCGCGTGACCCTGATCACCGGCGCGATCGCCACGATCGCCGCGATGTTCCCGGCGCTGGCGATGAAGCTGTTGGGCTTCGTCGCACTGTACGGCCTGGTGCTCATGCCGATGGGCGCGGTGGTCTTCATGGACTTCTGGGTGATCCCGAAGCTCGGGCTTCGCGGCTCGTACGCCCAACTGAGCGGCCGGCATTTCAACTGGGCCGCGGGGGCCGCCTGGCTCGGGACCTTGGCCGTCTGTCTGGGCATCGTCTTCATCGTGGGCAGTTGGACACTGTACTTTGTCGCCCTGCCCGGCTGGTTCATCGCGTCGGCGATCTACGTCCTGTTGAGCCGGGCCTACCAGAGACAAGACATCCCCGTCGCGGC
>JAAYVJ010000273.1 GCA_012517265.1 Planctomycetota bacterium
CATGGACCTGGACGCCATCGGGCCCCAGGTCTCCGTGCGATTCGGCCTGGTCACAGGCTTCTGCGATCACCGCGTGCTGCCGACGACCGAGGGGCTCTATCGCGAGAACCTCGACCTGAACTTCGACAGGCTCCAGGACAGTACGCTCGACGTCGGCGCGCCGGTGGCGGTCCTGCACAAGACTCGCGACGGCCGGTGGCTCTACGCGGTCGGCGAGACCATGCGGGGCTGGGTCGAAATGGACAGTGTCGCTCTGTGCGGGCGGGACATCGTCACTCGGCTGATTTCCAGCGAGAAGTTCGCCGTCGTCACCGCGGCCAAGGCGGACCTCTTCGGCGACGAGCGGTTGCGCACCTACCTCGGCCGAGCCCAGATGGGGACGAGACTGGCCGTGGCCAGGGACACCGCGGACGCGAGCGCACTGGCCGTCCTCGTCCCCGGCCGCAATCAGGACGGCTCCTGCACTCTGAACACCGCCCATATCCAGAGAACCGACGCGAGCCTGGGCTATCTGCCCTACACGCCGCGAACGATCCTCAACCAGGCCTTCAAGCTCCTGCACACGCCCTACGGCTGGGGCGGCATGTTCGGCGAACAGGATTGCTCGCGCTTCGTCCAGGAGGTTTTCGCAACCGTCGGCCTGGTCTTGCCGCGGAACTCCTCGGAGCAAGGCAAGGTCGGCCGAGTCGCGTACGCCAACGCGCAGGCCGGATCGGCCGACCGCAAGCGGGCCGCCCTCCGCGATCGCGCGGTCCCGGCTCTCACGCTCCTGCACATGAACGGGCACGTCATGCTCTTCCTGGGCTTCGTGGACGACAGGCCGTACATCGTCCACGACCTCTGGGGCTATTCCGTCGATCGCTCCACCGTGGCCGTCGTCAACCGCGTGGCTGTAACGCCCGCCGATCTGGGCGGCGGCACTTCCGGCACGCTGCTCGATCACGTCGACGCAATTCGCGTGCTCGACGTACACAACGGCTCGCGGCGAGACTCAGAAGATGCCCGCCATGGCGAGTAGATCATGGCTCAAGGAGTGGTGGCCGCGGCATCCGCGTCGATTTCCTTCTCGATCGAGTCGAGTTCGCTGTCCATGTTCTGTTCGGTGATTTCCTTGTCAGCCTCGGCCTTGTACTCAGCGGACGTCTTGACTTGCTCAGTTTCCGCGGCAGGCGTCTGCCCCTTCTGATCGGCCTTGCGATCGCACCCCGTAGTGATCAGGAAGCACATGAGCATCACGGTGGTTCTGGCAACTGTACGAAGTGACATCATTCGACCCTCGAAAGTCTGGCATCTTCTCCGCCGCGACCAGTGTTCGATCGCAGCGGAGTGTGGTCCGAGCCGGTTCTGATCAGTTCGTCGGACTATTCGCATCCGTGGACCTGGGCGCGTCGACTGGGGCGGGAGACCCGCCTGACGGCATCCCGGGAGCCTGTTGCCCCTCAGTCTGCAGTTGCTCCATCGCGCGCTTCTGCGTCTGGAGGTGTTGCTGCTTGCGGGCGTGAACTTGATTCTGCTTGGCGATCAACTTGTCCACGCGGGCGACAGTCTCCGTGTCGCCTTTCTGAACCGCCAACTCGCGGATCCTCGCCAGACGAGCCTGCCGCTCCAATTGCTTGGCCTGCGCGTGGCGAAGCTGCTCGTCCAGCGCCTGGAGCTGTTGCTGGTGCTCCCTGCCCTTCCCTTTCATGGCCGAACCCGCGGACTCCACGACCTTCTTGCCTTTGGCGACATCGGCCTTGGCGGGGTCCTTGGCGTCCTTTCCAGCCTGCGAAGCGTCCTTTCCTTTGTCCGACTTGCCAGGGGAAGGAGCAGCGGTCTCTGACGCCTGACGCACCGGGTTCGATGCGGAAGCGTTCTCCTTGGCGCGAGCTGAATTGCCCTTTTCCTGCCCTCCACCTTGTCCCTTGCCCTGCCCCATCGCTTGGAGGCCGCTGGAAAGCACCAGGGCCAACACGCATGCCCATAAGATAGACGGTTTCATATCTGTTCTCCTGAAGAGAGGAATGGGGAACACCCCCTGTCGAATATCGGTATTGTATCTCCATGTTCCCGCAAGGGCAATGTTCGGAAAGCAGATCGGAACATCCAGGGCGCATCGCGCCCTCGATATCCCTTGCTTGGGGCTGTTTGTCCGGCGAACGAAGTGAGAGTGAGTGACAAGGGGAAGACGAACCTGCAGGAGGAGACGCCGGGTTTCAGACGAAGCGTCGTTGCTGTGTCGCATTTCAGAGATCTCCCCGCAGTCTCGATCGGCAGCCTTTTGCGGCATCGCCACGGACAAAGCGATCGAACCCGCGGAATTGCTGCAAGGTCGCGAATCGAAGTGCCGATACTGTGTCCAGTGGAACCGCCACACACAGAGATAGGACCGAAAATATCTTGCGTGCGGCGGCCCGATCGTGTATAAATGCCCAATGGATGTGTGGGTTTTGGACGCGATCGCGTCGGCGCGGAGCACGCGATCGCGATGCCCAAAGGGCTTGGAGGCCCCTGCGTAACGTGTCACCTGGCAAATTCGGCGGAAGGAATAGGTAGGTCTGTATCGATCCCACGGATTCGTTCTCCCCGCGGTTCCGCACGTCGTCTTTCCGGAAAGGAGGTGCACCGACATACAGCTCGTCCCTCGGGGACGCAGAGCGGATTTCGATGACCGCTGCGATCGCGCAGTTCTCCAATGAAGCAAGAATGAAAGGAACACCACGTATGTGTGCAAGAATCACGTGTTTGGCGGCCCTGGTTCTGGGCCTGGCCGGCAGTGCGTCGGCCGCGTTGATCGTGTACGACGGCTTTGATTATCCCGCAGGGTCCCTCGGCGGACAGGCGGGCGGCACCGGCTGGACCGCGGCCTGGGACGGCGGACAGACCGTCTCGACCCCCGGCATGGAATACCCCGGCCTTCCCGTCGTCGGCAACAAGGTCACCTCGACCAGCACCGCCAGCTTCCGCATGATGCCCACCGGCTTCAGCGCCGCCAACCGCACGATCTGGATCAGTTTCCTGGGCCAGAACTCCGCGACGCCGTCCTGGTGCGGCATCTCGCCGTTCATCGGCAGCAGCGAGGCCCTCTTCATCGGAAAGCCCGACGGCTCGGCCACCTGGGGCTTGGCGCTGTACAACGCCCAGAACGACTCCGGGGCCAGCACCGGCTCGAAACTCTCCACGATCCCCGTCGGCACCGAAGTGTTCTTCGTCGTCCGCATCGTCAACGGGACCAACAGCGGGCAGATCACCGCATGGCTCAATCCGCCTCTGAACAAGGAGCCCGCCGTCGACACCGCGTTCTACGACAGCAAGACGGCCGGCAACACCGTGGGCCGCGTCTTGTTCGACAGAATCCGCATTTCCGGCGCCGGTCAGGCCCTGTTCTATGACGAGCTTCGCATCGGCGACACGTACCTCGACGTCTCCGGCAGCCTCGGCGCGGGCCTGGCCTCCACGCCCAATCCCGAGAACAAGATGACCGACGTGCACCAGGACGCCAGCCTGAGCTGGGACGCCGGCGAGTACGCCGCGTCGCACGACGTATACTTCGGGACCAGCGCGACCGACGTGAACAACGCCTCCCGGGCCAACCCGATGGGCGTCCTGGTCAGCCAGGGCCAGGCGGACACCGAGTTCGACCCGCAAGGGCTCTTCGAGTTCGGCCGGACCTACTACTGGAGGATCGACGAGGTCAACGCGGCCCCCGACAACACCGTCTACAAGGGCAAGGTCTGGAGTTTCACCGCCGAGCCGTACTCCTATCCGATCACCGGCGTCACCGCCACGGCGTCCTCGGTCTCGCAGGCCACCATGGGCCCCGAGAAGACCATCAACGGCGTCGGCCTCAACGCCGACGATCAGCACTCCACCGACGGCACGCAGATGTGGACGGGCATCCTGCCCGCCTGGATCCAGTACCAGTTCGACAAGGTGTACAAGCTCGACAAGCTGCTGGTCTGGAACTCCAACCAGATCATCGAGGCCTTCGTCGGCTTCGGCGCCAAGGCCGTCAAGATCGAATACTCGGTCGACGGCGCGAACTGGACCGAGCTGTCCGGCGTTCCGGAATTCGCCCAGGCGCCCGGCCTGCCGACCTATGTCGCCAACACGACCGTCGACTTCGGCGGCGTGGACGCCAAATTCGTCAGGCTGACGGTTACGGACAACTGGGGCGTGGTCAATCAGGTCAGCCTGGCCGAGGTGCGGTTCTACGCGGCCCCGGTGCTGGCCCGCGAGCCCATGCCGGCCGTCGCCGCCACCGGCGTCGCGGTCGATACGGACCTCGATTGGCGCCCCGGACGCGGATCGACCTCGCACAAGGTCTTCCTCGGAGTCGACAGCGCCGCGGTCGCGGCCAGCACGACGCCCGCCGGAACCGTGCCCGCCCACGGCTTCACTCCGTCTGCGCTGAACTTCTCGACGAAGTACTTCTGGAGAGTCGATGAGGTCACCGACGCCGGGACCTACGCCGGCGAGGTGTGGAACTTCACGACGCAGGACTACGCTCCGATCGAGGACTTCGAAAGCTACACCGACGACGAGGGCAGCCGGATCTATGAGTCCTGGATCGACGGTCTGACCACCGGCGCCAGCGGCTCGACCGTCGGTTACATGCAGGCCCCGTTCGCCGAGAAGACCGTCGTCCACGGCGGCACGCAGTCGATGCCCATGATGTACGACAACTCGGTCTCGCCGTTCTACTCCGAGGCCGAGCTGGCGTTCGACACGCCGCAGAACTGGACCGCCAACGGCGCCACCACCGTGTCGCTGTGGTACCACGGCGCGGCCCCCGCGTTTGTCACCACGTCGTCGGGCAACATTCTCATGAACGGCATCGGTTCGGACATCTGGGGCACCTCGGATCAGTTCCGCTATGCCTACAAGACCCTCACCGGCAACGGCACGATCGTCGCCCGCGTCAACAGCCTGTATCAGAGCGACGGCTGGGCGAAGGCCGGCGTCATGATCCGCCAGAGCACCGAGCCCGGCTCGACGCACGCGTTCATGGCCCTGATCGCCAGCAGCGGCAACGGCGCCAGCTTCCAGCGGCGTCTGACGGCCGCCGGCGACTCGTCGAACAACGACGCGGCCGCCGCCGTGACCAAACCCTACTGGGTGAAGGTCGAGCGAGTCGGCGACAAATTCTCCGGCTACATCTCACCGGACGGCGTCACGTGGACCCAGTTGGGCGAGGCCCAGACGATCGTGATGACCGGTCCCGTCCTGATCGGTCTGGCCGTGACCAGCCACAACGCGGCGGTGGCCACGGGCGTCGAGTACTCCGACGTCAAGATGACCGGCAACGTCTCGAACGGCGATTGGACAATCGCGGAGATCGGCGTCACGCAGCCGACGGGGAACTCGGTCGAAGGCCTGTACCTGACGGTCAAGGACAGCGCCAACAAGACCAAGACGCTGCAGTGCCCCGACACGATCGCCACCGCCCGAACGGGCTGGCAACAGTGGAAGATCCCGCTGAGCGACCTAACCGCGGCCGGCGTCAAGGCCACGGCGATCAAGTCGATCGTCGTCGGCGTCGGCGCCAAGGCCGCTCCGGTCAAGGGCGGCACCGGCACGATCTTCATCGACGACATCGGCTATGGCGTTCCCCTGCCGTAACCGCCTGTCGCGTGTCGCGTAGAACAACTGAGCGGGGTCCCGGTCGCTCGATCGGGACCCCGCTTTTCTTTTTGCGCCGGGACGCGGTCACGCGTGGTCGCAGGGGCGGGTCCCCGTGCCTGCCCCGGCAGACTATTCATCCTTGCTCTCGGATTTCTTCGAGCTCTCCTCGGACTCATCTCGCGGCGATTCCTGCATGATCGCGTTGGCCATGCTGCCGGCGAAGATCCCGATGAACGCGATGCCCAGGATCTGCAAGACTCCGGCGACGATTCGGCCCAACCCCGTCACCGGCTGGAAATCGACGTACGCGACGTTCGTGAACATGTTCAGCGCCCACCACACGGCGTCCTGGAACGCGGCGAAGCGGGAATTGCTTTGCGACTCGGCGGCGTAGGCGGAGACGGACCCCAACAGAACGATGATCGCGGCGGCGCCGAACAACGCGCCGGCCTGCGATCGCTGATAGACGCGGACGATGAAGCCGGCCACCCGGCGAAACCGCAACGCCACGCTGAAGACGCGGAGCAGCCGCACCACGCGAACCAGGCGAAGCAATCGCACGCCGCGAACGACAGCAATGCCGTTCATCGAAGCGATCATGCCGCCTGTGAGGGGAATGAGACTGGGGATCTCCCACCATCGCCGCCGCAGGACTTCGCGTAAACCTTGCCGCCGGACCGCCAGGGCGAACTCCAGGATGAATACCGCGACGATGCTCAGGTCCAGCCAGTCCAACGGGGTCATGCCGGCCTCCCGCTCGGGCTGGCCGAGTTCATACAGACCGATGCTGATGCTCACGAGAGCCAGAGCGGTCATCCAGAGGTCGATCTTCAGTTGTCTGCGAATCTGATGCTGTTCCAGGCCGTCTGTCATTGCGCAATCCACTCCCAAAGCGTGACGGCCTCGCCCGGGACGATGGCGTCCGCTCTCGCGTGGACACTCCGCGCGATGCAGATGAACGACCGGCTACGCCGCACAGGACATTCCGGGACAATAGTGTACGTCCGCCGTGCGGGCAGCACAATCCCCTCACGGCGCGCCGGCCGGTCGCGGGGTCACTTGCGCAGCGTGAGCTGGTCGAACAGAACGCCGTTCTGATCGATGGCCTGAAGCTGCATCGCCCTGCCGCAGATGCTGACGATCGCGAAATGGTGGTCGCGATGAACCTTGGCGGTGAACCAGGAGCGCGTCGGCGCGTAGTTCTCCAGTCCGCCGCCCGCGCCGCCGGCCTGGACGTAGATCACGCCGCGGGCCGGATCGACCCGCCCGTCGCGGATCGGCCAGCTCCGTTCGTAGTCGTGGATGTGGCCGACGAAGCACATGTCCAGCCCGTATTTCTCGTAAAGCCCGACCAGCGGACGGACCTTCGCGTCGCCCCAGGCGGATTGGCCCTTCCACGTGTCGCCGTAGTCGTTCTCATCCGAGCTGTACGGCGGATGGTGGTGCACCGCGAACTTCCACGTCGCCTTGGAGCGATCCAGCTCGTGTTCGAGCCATTGATACTGGTCGCTCCCGGGGCGGACGCTGCGGCTCGTGTCGATCATGAAGAACTGGGCGTTGCCGTAGGTGAAAGTGTAGTGGTGCTCGGGGCTCGGATTGGCGATGTACCGGTAGTAATTGGCGTCGTCCTTGTCGTGGTTGCCCAGGATGGCGAAGATCGGCACGCGGCTCATCAGCGCGTGGGCGGGCTTGAGGAAGTCGTTCGTCCACTGCTCCTTCTTGGTCCCGTCGCCGACGATGTCCCCGGCGTGCACCACGAAGTTGGGCCGCTCGGCGAACAGCAGCGTCGAGATCCGGCCCCAGACCGGCGGATTGGTCTGCGTGTCGCTGATGACCCCGAAGGCGTACGCGACTTCCTCCTCCGGCGCGGTCTGGAAACTGTACACCTCGCTGGCGGATTCCTCGCCGGAGGCCCCCTTCGAGAGCACGCGGTAGAAGTAGTTCGTTTGCGGCTTGAGCCGCTCCAGCCGCACCTCGTGCATTTCGGACTGCCCCTCCACGAACGCCCGGTTCGTCAACGGGGTCTGCTCGCCGTACTCGACGACCGAGGTGGCGGCCTCCGACGTCTCCCACAGAATGCTGACGTTCGTCCGGGTCATGTATTGGAGATACGGCCCGACCGCGATGATTGAAGGCTTCGGCGGAATCTGGGCGTTCGATCCACCCGCGACGAACAGAGAGAACACGAGAGCTTGTGTGTACACTTGACGCATCGCCAATTCTCCTTTCCATGCACAAGGCCATGCGGCCGATGCGGTGTCCCGGCCGCCGCGAGAGACTCCCACGTCACGTCCGGATTGTAGGAGCCCGGCCCCCCAACGGCAAGGCGAAATTCGCAGGCCGAACCCCGAAACACGAACGAACGGCATGCCCCCTTCGTGGATTCCGGATTTCGCAGGCGTTGGATGCGGATTACGTTCTTGGGCCGCGGCGGGCGCGGCCGCATGAAGAAGAACATCTTCTACGAAGAGGCCGCCCGAACGACGCCAGGAAGTCTACGCCAAGCGTCAAGCGGAGACCACCGAACGCAGAAGCGTCAAACACAAGACGAAATCAGCAGGGAAGCGACGATCACGTCTTCAACCGGGCGAACGTTGAAGTCCTTCTGCGAATCGAATCCGAGCCAGCGCAGTTCCTCTGCGATGTCGGTGGCGGCCCCGAAGTTGTGCGGCAGCTCCAGGGCGTTCGACGAGACACCCTCGCCCCATTCTCGTTCAAGGGCCGCTCGAAGCCGGCCCCCCGTATGATCGACGATTCGCCACATGATGGGCTCTCTTATCACCAGCATTCACCTCGTGAGCGACTTCGCCCATGAGCCGATGCATACGTACAGTATAGGGTCCTCTGTTCACGCATGATTTGACTGGGATGAGAATTGTGTGAGCCAGATCAGGGCAAAGACCGGGCGACTCTTTTTCAATGATCAGTGGAGGCCCCTGGGATCGCTCCGCCTTTGGGAACGAATGCAGTAGAGCCGTTCGGTGAAGCCGCCTTCGTTCTCGAAGGCCCTGGCGAGCGAGGCCAATTGACGGTCGAGCAAACCGGCGGCAACCGCGATCAACACGAGAGCCCCGTTCGCGGAGATCTCGGGGTAGGTGGACGACGTGGACGTTGTGGACTTCATGGACCGGCCCGCGCCGCCCTGTCCACCGCGTCCACGCCGTCCACAACGTCCATCGTGCACGTCGCGCGTCCAGGCCGCGAATTCGTCCGCGGTCGCGCAGCGCCGAGCGATCAGCATGCTCCGCCGCGGATCGTCCTGATCCCAGATCGAGAGTTTCCGCTGCCTCAAGAAGGCCAGATAGTCCCGCCGAAGTTCCTCCAGACTCGCCCTCGCAACGCCCGTCAGCTTGAGTTCGGTCTTCTTGGAAGTCCCCGAGGCCTGGCTTCCTTCGACGATATTCCGCGAGCCTGACCTCGCCGCCTGGACCATCTGGTCATGAGTCCGACTTTTCTTATCGATGTACCGGTCGCAGAACCGAACGGTGACGTCAAACAGCAGTTCAGCCACCTGAAAGCTCTTGAGCCTGCGATATCCCCCATGCTTCGGAATCAACCCCTCCGGCTCGCTCATCGCAATTCCTCCCAGTCCACGCCGTCCCACTTCGTCCATTGCGTCCAAGCCCGTCTTCGCTCCCTGTGTCCAGAGTCGCAGCCTCCAATGCTCTCCTTACCGCCACCAGAATATCATGTAATTCGCCCTCCTGCAAGAACTCCGGGCGAATCTTGACGGAAGCGAAGCAATCGTATCTACTGGATCGACTGCCGGGTACGTGCGACGTCCGGATGACAGGTGGAATCACAGGCAACGAACGGGATCGACGACTATGGGTCAGCCAATCGACAAGATCACGCTGAAGGGATTCAAGTCCATCCGAAATCTGGAGGACTTCCCCCTGCGGCCCCTGAACATCCTGATCGGAGCCAACGGCGCGGGCAAGAGCAATTTCGTGAGCTTCTTCACGTTCTTGCGGGAGGCAGTGGAAGGAAGACTCGCCCTCTATGTGGCCAAGAAAGGCGGAGGCGACGGTCACTTGTACATGGGACCCAAGGTGACGCATGAGATCTCTGCCCATCTGCATTTTCGTCCTCTTGGGTACGGATTCCATCTGGAACCGACTACCGACAATAGTCTCGTGTTCTCCGAGGAGCACTACGAACTCGACTTGGCCAAAGGCGGTTCGATCAATCCTCCCATCGGGAAGAAAGGCCACAGAGAGCCCCAGCTAAAATACTGGGCAGAGAAAGCCGCAGACCCGACGGTCCCACGGAGCATATACGATTCAGTCTCGGGCTGGACTGTCTATCATTTTCACGACACTAGGTCGTGTTGACATTCATGGTACCCAACAAAGGAGTGCCGCAAGCTGGACAAATGCCAGGAAATTGCGGCTGGTCTTGTCATAGCGCGTGGCGACTCGACGAAAATGTTTGATGCGGTTGACAAACCGTTCGACCA
>JAAYVJ010000026.1 GCA_012517265.1 Planctomycetota bacterium
AAGGCCCCTGTGGGAGCCTTGGAGAAATGCGCGGGAGAGGATTTGAACCTCCAAGCCCTTACGGGCACTACCACCTCAAAGTAGCGCGTCTGCCAGTTCCGCCACCCGCGCGATAGCACTTCACCTCCGCCAGTCCAGCCCGAAAGCCCTGCGGAGATCAAAGAGTATCCCCGATGATTCGCATGTTGTCAACTACCATTTTCTCGCGATTCTCCTGTGACAGGGGGGATTTCAGGACCCGTCTCTACCGCCCGCGTTCGTCGCTCCAAAGCCAGATGTGAAGACGGTCACAGAAACGGTACCCGGTCTTGCGGCAGAGCTCCACGACCATGGGAGACCTCTCCAGAAGCTGATCCCGCGTGCGGGCCTGAGGCATGAGCAGGACGCAGGCCGGATCGACCGGGGGCAATTCGTCCAGAAGGCTGCAAACTTCCTCGATATCCCCGGGCGATTCGATCACGAACTTGAGCTGATGGGGATAGGCCGCGATCAATCGGCTCAGAGTCGCCGGGTCCGGACGTCCGGCCTGAGGGTTCTCAGGCAGGGCCGAATTGCTCAACTTCGGGCTGATGCTCATCAGATCGCAGGCCAGGTCCGGCACGAAGAGAGTCCCGGCGGTCTCGATCGTGACGTGCTTGCCGGCGGCCTTGAGACGACGGGTCAAACCCGCCAGAGCGGGCCGGACGGCGAGGTCCTCGCCCACCAGAGGCTCCCCGCCGGTCAGGACGACATGCCCGCACGACCACCGGCCGACTTCTTCGACGATCTGCGCCAAGGCGAGTTCCTTGCCGGCGGAGTAGTCCCAGGCATAGGCGGTATCGCACCAGCGACATCGCAAAGGACACCCGGCCACCCGCACGAATACGCTCGGCACGCCAACCAGCATCCCCTCGCCCTGCAGAGAATGGAAGAACTCAACCACACGCATGGTCATGGCCGCCCGACGTACGAGACCGGATCGGTCAATCCCGCCTCGGCGAAGCCCTTGAGTCGCAGCCGGCAGGAATCGCACCGGCCGCAGCTTCGGCCCTGCGGGTCCGGGTCATAACAACTGTGCGTCAGCGAGTAGTCCACCCCCAGCGAAACGCCGGTTCGAATGATCTGCGCCTTGGTCATCTCGATGATCGGGGTGTGGATTCGATATCGCCCCCTGCCCTGGACGGCGGCCGCGGTCGCCAGGTTGGCCATGGCCTCGAACGCCGCGACGAACTCCGCCCGGCAATCGGGGTACCCGCTGTAGTCTGTCGAGTTGACTCCGATGAAGAGGTCGAAAGCTCCGAGGACCTCCGCCCAGGCCAGGGCATAGCTCAGAAAGATCGTGTTTCGCGCCGGGACATAGGTCGGCGGGATGTCGCCGGAATCCCCCAAATCGGGCCGATCTTTCGGCACCTCGATCCGCGAATCGGTCAGCGCCGAGCCGCCCAGGGCCCGCAGGTCGATCTCGATCAGCCGGTGCTCGACGACGCCCAGCGCACGGGCCACCCGCCCGGCCGCATCGAGCTCCCGGCTGTGACGCTGGCCGTAGCGAAAGGTCAGGGCATGACACGCGAAGCCCTCCTTGCGGGCGATCGCCAGGGTCGTCGCCGAATCCAGGCCCCCGCTCAACAATACGATCGCTTTTTTCTGCACCATGTCCCCATTTCACCGACGACCGATAACACGACGCCGGGACGCGCGCCCGGCTCGACTTCATGCTATCGCTTCCGGCCGAACCTGTCGATCCATTTTGGGGCTTGTCCGCGGGTGTCACGGGAATTATACTGGAACCGACAGGAGTACCAGAAATGGAGTTCCGCAAGACAACGGGGCAGCGCGTCCCCTCCCGTCGCGGGATTCCCATTGAGGATGATCATGGCCGACCGCGAGAAGATAGAGGTGTTCGACAATCCGCGTCCCGGACGGGAGTATCGGATCACGATCCGTTGCCCGGAGTTCACGAGCGTCTGTCCCAAGACGGGCCAGCCGGACTTCGGCGAGATCACGATCGAGTACTGCCCCGACAAAACCTGCATCGAACTCAAGAGCCTCAAGTTCTATCTCC
Organism: Planctomycetota bacterium; assembly: GCA_012517265.1. Lineage (GTDB taxonomy): Bacteria > Planctomycetota > Phycisphaerae > Sedimentisphaerales > Anaerobacaceae > PLanc-01. Next base: position 2,042 of record JAAYVJ010000026.1, read on the forward strand.
AGAGCTACCGCAACAAGGGCATCTTCTACGAGTCGCTGACCAACGATATACTGGATGATCTGACCGGCGTGTGCCGGCCCCGCTGGATGAAGGTGACGTCCCGGTTCACCCCCCGCGGCGGCATCACGACGGACGTCGCAGCCGAGTATACGGCAGGCCGTTGATGAGAAACCCCAGGTGAGGTACTGGAATGACCATCAAATTTCAATGCAGCCTCTGCGGCAAGAAGATTGAGGCCCCGGACAGCACGGGCGGCAAGTGGGGCAAGTGCCCCGGCTGCCACAACAAGGTCTACGTCCCCCAGCCGGTCGCCGACGAGGACGAGCTCAAGCTGGCCCCCATCGACGAGACGGAGGAGCAGCGCCAGCGACAACTGATGCTCGAGACGCTCCAGATCACGCGGGACATCCTCCAGGAAAAGAACATGCCCGAGGGCGGCTCCGGACCGGGCCCCGCTCCCACAACGGACATCAACGAGGAGAAGTTGACCGACCTCATCCTCCGCTACCTGCGGCAGATGGCCAACGGCGACCTCGACGACGCCCAGCGCACCGCTGAGCAGATCCTCCCGCACCGGCGCAAAGCGGTGCTCATCCTCGACCGCCTCGTCACGAGCAAGGAGACGGACCCGGAACTGGAGGACATCCCCAAGCAGGTCCTCCTCGGTTACATCCGCAACCTTCGCACGCGGCTGAGCTAGGTTTCGCGCATTCGACGCGTTGCCCCCTCGCATGGGAGGCCGCCGACGGCGAACACTCGCGTGCGGATTCTCGGACCCTCCAGGTCCGACGCCTATTCTCTTTTCGTCAATTGGCCCCGCTCCAACCGCTTCGTAGACTTTATGCGCGGGCCGACCGACTTGCGGCCGGCCCCTACGGGAAGGTTGGAGAGACTCACTATGGCCGCTGAAAGCGTCGTCGTTCACGTCACCCACGAGGCCGCCGGCAAGATCGGGGGCATCGGCGCCGTACTGCAAGGGTTCTTCACGTGCCCTTCGTATCTGGAAACAGTCGGCCGCTCAATCCTCGTCAGCCCTCTGTTCACCACGGAGGGATCGATCGAGGATCGCCTCGGGCCCGGCGGCGAGGTGCTCTATTCTTCGATCGACGGGCTGATCAGTCCCGGCTACAGCGCGGCCTTTCGCCGGATCGAGAGCCTCTTCAACGTCGGCATCGTCTACGGTCGACGGACCTTCGTCGACGAGCAGACCGGCATCCGCGGAACCGCCGAAGTCCTGCTGATCGACGTCCGCACTCTGGAGGGAGCGTTGCTCAACGAGTTCAAACGCCGGCTCTTCGAGGAGTTCGGCATCCAGAGCCACCTCTACGAACATCTCTGGGAATACGAGCAATACGTTCGCCTCGCGCCGCCGGCCATCGCGGCGCTCAAGGCCCTCGGCGTGCCCGACGGCCGCACGACGGTCATCGCCCACGAATTCATGGGCATGCCCACGGCGCTGGCCGCCAGGCTCGAGCCCTACTGCCACTTCCGCACCGCGTTCTACGCCCACGAGGTGGCGACGATCCGGCGGATCGTCGAGGAGCACGCCGGCCACGACACGATGTTCTACAACGTGATGAGACGGGCCCACAGGGACCGTCTCTACGTCAACGAGGTCTTCGGCAACCAGTACACCTACTTCAAACACTCGCTCGTCGAGGCCGCCAAGCATTGCGACCGCATCTACGCCGTCGGCGACTACGTGGCCGAGGAGATGCGGTTCCTGGCCCCCGAATTCGAGACGGCGAACATCCACATCGGGGCGATCCAGGGGTATCAGCGCGCATGGCGCGCGGTGCTGAATCTGGACTACAAGACGCCGCACAAGCTCACCGT
>JAAYVJ010000274.1 GCA_012517265.1 Planctomycetota bacterium
GCTGCATTGCGGCAAGATGATCGCCTTGTATGGACTGCCGGTGGTCCTTTTCAAACTGCGGATCTGCCGGTCCGAGATGTAGTCGAACCCATATCCGGCGTCCAACAGGGTCTGCGCGACGCCCTGGGCAAAGGTGCCTGCCGGGCTGCCGTCGAAGTGGTCCAGGAGCCCCCTGCCCGGCCGGGACCAGCGTTCGTAGATCGGGTAGTACAGCAGCACGTCGTTGTCCGGCGTGCCCGATTGGAGAAACGACTGGCACCGAGTGACATACGCATTCAAAGCAGGGAAATCGGGCCAGAACGAGTTTGTGGGCCCGAAGTGCACCGACGCGTAAAAGAGCCAGCCGGGCCATGCTTCGCCCGGAGGCGAGAACGTCGTGCCGTGGTAACAGATGTGGTTGACACCGCCGAGGAAGAACCGGTCGACCGCCTGTTTGGCCTCGGCGAGAGTCCCCAGGAAATGCTCGTCCAGCCAGGTCGCGGCCTCCGCGGAGACCAGCCGCTTGCCTGCGACATGGGCGGCCGATGAGGCCGACTTGATCTTGAACAGATCGGTGCCTTCCGTCTCCGGAATGCCGCCGGCGGCGTAGAGGTCCAGGATGTTGGCGGGCGAGCCGTGCGACTGGCTGCGCGTCGTGGCATCTTTGCCCTCGGCCCACTGCCGCCAGGGAATCGTGAATTCGTCGAGCAGCAGGTCGGAGATCGTCTCGCGGTAGTCGCACAACACACGCGCGTTCTTGTCCGGCGAATCCTTGCCGAACAGGGCCGGCAGGTGATCCCGCAGATCGTAGCCCCGCCGGGCTAGGAACTCATCGAAGAGCCTCGGCGTCCAGTCCGCCTGGCCCGAAGCGTCGTCCACTTCATAGGAGTCGTTGAAGAACGCTCGCAGCGAACGGACGTCCCGGCCGGCAAAAGCCTCGTCGAATTTCCCAAGATAGTCGGTTAGAGCGCCGCGGCGGAAGTGGTCGATCACGTCGCCCTCGCCGCCGGGCCCGGCCCGCTCCACCATCTTCCCATGCCAGCCCTGGAACACCGCGTAGAGCGTCCAGTTCCCTTCAGGGGCGACCCAATCGAGCTTGCCGCCCGCGCCGACGCGATCCGTCAGATCGAGGACCCGTCCTGCATCCGAGTACGCCATCAGAACCTGCATGGGCAACGGCTTCTCGAACCGCACCTGCTCCAACGCCAACGCCTGGAGGTTTTCGTTGTCACCGACCGGCTCCTTGAGCTCGGAGATATCCACGCGCCGGCCGATCGCGCGGACCATGGGTTTCTGAACGAACACGATGGGCTCGCCGAGCCTCTCCCCCGTCTTCAGCGAGAACGTCTTGTACGCCACGTTCCGACAGGCATCGTCGGCCCCCACCCACGGGCCGCCGAAGGGCCAGCCGTTGCCGGTGGCCATATCGATGCCCAGATCGAGCCGCTTGGCTTCTTTCAGTGTGTGCTCCAGCATGGCCACCCACTGAGGAGTCAGGTACTTGATGAAGCGGTCCTCATAGCCTTTGACGCCGTAGATGGGGGTGATCTCCAGTCCACCCAGTCCGGCCTCGGCGTATTTCTCCATCTGGTTCGTCAGGTCCGGAGGATTGACGATGCTGCCCATCCACCACCATCGCGTCCAGGGTTTCGTCTCGCGGGTCACCGCGGGCCAAGCGAACTCCGATGCAGACTCATTCCCGCAGGCAGCGCCGCTGAGAAGAAACAACATGACAGACACCCATCGTACGGCGTGTCGATGCTGCGACATGGTCACACCCCTTCTCGTCTTCCTACGAAGGCGGGTTTCGAACCGGCCCCTACTGCACATTCACCTTGATGATCGCGGCTTCGCTGCAACGAACTCCGTCGAGGACCCAGAACTTGTATTCGATGGTGCCCGGCTTGTCCGGGGCTTTGAGACGAGCCACCGGGCCCTGATGCCGGTCCCGCTGGAGCCACTGCCCTTGTTCACCCCATCGGTAGTAGAGCGGTTGCCCTTCGGGGTCGTAGCTCTTCGAACCGTCGATCTCGAACTCCTGACCACAACGAACGGTCATCTCGGCGGGAGCAACGGCGACCGGCCGCTTGTTGATCTCGCGAATCGCATCGGGAATCGGCTTGCGGACCACAGGGGTCGGCTCGGACCAAGGCGGCAGATTCGTGCGAATGGGATACTTGCCGAGCACCTGATTTCCCGAGAGGAACGCGTCGTTGAACGCCATCAGGTCCATGAACTGGATCTCCTCGTTCTGGCCCGCGACGATCCGCAGCAGGAGCAGACCCTCGACCGTCCAGACGTTGGGCGTGAACGCGGTGTCGGTCTTGGCGCCGCCGAACGGATTCCAGACGGGGATCGATCCGTCAACTTCATCGGTCTCGGGGTCGTCCCATTCGCCGTCGGTCTCGCTCGGGAACACGAAGCGGCCCTCGGCGTCGGTCTGACCGACGAACTTGGGCCGATCCGTGAAGTACTTCGCGCCGCTGTCCTGCACGGGGACCTGAGCGACATGGTAGACGTAGACCGCGGCCCCTTTGAGCGGCTGGTCGTCGCGGTCGTAGATGAGCAGCCAGTTGGCCCGCGTGGGAATCAAGCGTCCCTGCGTGCCCCAGAACCGATCCTGGCGGTAGCCCTTGTAGTGCTTGATGTGGCCCGCCTGCGAGGAGTGCAGCCACAGTTGGCAACTGTCCATCAGCGAAGGGTAGGCCCCGCCGCAGGGGATGTTCACGCCCGGCGAGAAGGGCATCAGTTCGTCGCCCTCGATCACAGGCAACAGAGGAGAGCCTGCGTACGGCTTGCCCTGCTGGTCGCTCAGGAAGATGTTGCAGGCCTTGACGCCGTAGCCGTAGAGGTCGGGCTGACTGAGGATCGTGTGCCCGAACTCGTGGATGATCGCGGCGTCCACCGCCATCAAGTCGACCGGCTCATCGACGGGGAACCCCCCGTCATAGTAGACCGCATTGTGATTGTAGGGTTGATCGTCCCACCCGCAGTCCTCCAACGCCGTTATCGCGTCCACGCGGTAGGCCTCTTCGACGCCGTGCGGCCCGGTCGTCGGCCAGACGGCATCGCGGAGCATGACGTCCATGCGAAGCTTCTGAGCCCGCAACCAGTCGTAGTAGCTCAGCGAGCCGATGTGGTTGATCTTCTTCTCGGCACAACAGGACTTCAGCACGGCGGGCCGATACGCGAGTTGAACCGGCCTCGCGTCGGTCCGTTCGATCGACTCGTTGTTGGCTTCGCAGAACTCGTCGATCCGCTCGCCGGGGTCCAGCCGCACCCGCATCCACTGGGGCTTGGCGGGATATGCGAACTTGAACTCCACGGTGGTCTCCTCGCCGCAGGCAAGGTCGCGATCGACGGTCGCGGTGCACGTCTTCTGGGGCGAGAGAGTAGAATCGAACCGATAGCTGTCCGTCTCGGCGACCGGGACCAGGTCCAGCCGGACCTCCCCCCCGGCCGGCAGCGATGCCGGTCCGAAGTTGCCGACTCGCACGCGAACAGTCATGCTCTCGCCGGCGGCCGGACGATCCTTGACCGCGTCATTGCGATATCGTGGGTGCAGTTCGACGCAGATCAGATCGAAGTCGGGCTTGTCGGCAGAGACCACCTCCAGAGAATAGGTGGCCTCGTGCCCTCGGAATCGGGCGAGAACCTCGCACTTGCCGGGCTTGACGCCCTTCACCCGCCCGTTCTCATCGACGGTGGCGATGGAGGCGTCGCTGCTGCTCCACGCGATGAACGGCTTGGCGTCGAAGTATCCCCACTGCCCATACCGGACCGCGAAGTCCGTGATCGGCTCCCATCGGCCTTCCCGGCGGGCCTGAACGCCGAACTGCTTCTCGAAGCCTGCGACCACCCGCGAATCCGAAGGGATACGCTGCGGCGCAGGATCGATTCGAATCGCATCGTAGGGAGCCGTGCGGAAGAAATCGCGGTAGACCGTGGCCACGAGGCCCCAGCCCCCCTCGGCGTCGAGACGGTCGCGACAGATCAGCTCGTCCAAATCCGCCTGCGACGAGGCGTCGCCGATCCAGAGCCGCTTGTCGGCCATCGTCTGCGGATCGAGGAACCGGCAGCCGCCCGCGATCGGGCCGTCGACCGCGACATGATCGATCCACAATGGCAACCCGACGGGATGATCCCC
>JAAYVJ010000027.1 GCA_012517265.1 Planctomycetota bacterium
AATAGCGGGGGGAGGATTCGAACCTCCGACCTCCGGGTTATGGGCCCGACGAGCTACCAGACTGCTCTACCCCGCGGCCAATGATCGCATTATACGCTGCAGGTCCTCACCTGTTCAATTGTCTAAATCCGAAAAATCCGCTCGTCCCGCAGAAATCCTGTGTTACAGGTTTCCGCGAATCCTCGCAGCGACCTCGTCCATCCGTCCCTTGGCGTACTTGTACGAAGGCCACCGAGTCAGGACGCCATCCCCGGTCTTCCTGGGGATAATATGAAAGTGCAGATGCTCGACGACCTGCCCGGCCGCCGAACCGTTGTTGACCAGCACGTTGTACCCGTCGGCCCCCATCGCTTCGACGACCGCCTTGGCGATCTTGCCCAGACGCGTCGCCACGGCGGACAGAACTTCCGGGGCGCACTCATGAACGTTCGTGCAATGTCTTCTCGGGATCACTAAGGTGTGACCATCGCTGATCGGCCCGATGTCCAGGAACGCAACCACCGCGTCATCCTCGTACACCTTGGCCGCCGGGATCTCGCCCGCAACCACCTTGCAGAACACGCAACCGTCCATGCCGTCGCTTCACCCCGCCGTCGAACCGCTTACGACTGCTTCTCCTGCTCGCCCGTCGGCTGGGCAGCGGCCTCCGGGGACTGCGCCGCCGGCTCCTCCGACGCCTTGGCCTGCGCCGGAGCCGCCTGCCCTGCAACCTTGGCCCGCCTTCTGGCTCTGCGCTTCGAGGCACCCCGCCGCTCTCTCTTGAGCGGCTCATCGGCACCCAGGAGCTGGAGAAGAACGAGTTCGCCGTTGTCGCCCAGCCGCCTCAGGGACAGCCTGACAATTCTCGTGTACCCCCCCTGTCGGTCGAGGTACCGGGGAGCCAATTCGCTGAACAGCTTTCCGACGACGGTCCCCTTCTTCACGGGCTCGCCGTCTTCGAAGGCAATGATGCTGCGGTTGCCCAGCATCGAGATGGCCCGGCGACGGTGCTCGAGCTTGCCCTTCTTGGCCAGCGTGATCAGCCGCTCGACGAACGGCTTGATCTCCTTGGCCTTCTGAACGGTCGTCGAGATCGTCTCGTGCTCGATCAGCGACTGGGCCATGTTCCGACGCAACGACCGGCGGTGTGCCGTGTTCCTGCTCAACTGGCGTCCTGCAACTCTATGACGCATATCTTAAACTACCTCTTCTATCCAGATTCCCAAATCCGCCCGGCGTCTTCAACGCTCACACGCGCTGCAGGGCCCTCAGCTTTCGACCGGCTTGCCGACGTCCTTCATGCCAAGCGAAAGCCCGATGTCCGCGAGCTTGCGCTTGATCTCACGCAACGAGGTTTTTCCGAAGCTGCGGATCTTCAACAGGTCCGCATCCGTCATCTGCACGAGCTGGCGAACGGTTTCGACCTTCACCGACTCCAGGCAGTTGCTGGCCCGCACGGACAGCTCCAGCTCCTGGATCGGCGTGTTGAGCTTGGCTTCCAGCTCCTGGTCGACCTGCTTCTCCGGAATCTCCGCCGGCAGCTCTCCGGCGACCGTCTCCTCGCCCAGCTCGAAGTACTGCACGAACGGATTGATGTGCTTGCGAAGGATTTTCGCCGCCTCGACCAAGGCCATCTCCGGCGTGATGGTGCCGTTCGTCCAGATTTCCAGAATCAGCTTGTCGTAATTGGTGCGCTGCCCGACGCGGGTGTTTTCCGTCATGTACCGCACGCGGGTGACGGGCGAGTACACGGCGTCGAGGTGGATCCTGCCGATCTCCTGCTCAAAGCGATCGGCGTCGGAGATCCGATCGGCCACCGGAACATACCCGCGGCCGTTCTCCACCACCATCTCCATCTCGAACGCAACGTCCTCGGTCAGAGTCGCCAGGACGACATCCTTGCTGATCACGTCGATGGCCGGGTCGGCGACGATCTGCGCGGCGGTGATCACGCCCGCCTTGTTGGCCGTGACCTTCATCGTCTTGGGCCCCTCGCCCGTCAGACGAATGACCAGACTCTTGACGTTCAACACGATGTCGGTCGCATCTTCGATCACGCCGCGAATCGACGTGAACTCGTGCTCCACGCCCGCGATCTTGATCGACGTGACAGCACTTCCTTCCAACGAAGACAGGAGCACGCGTCGCAGACTGTTGCCGACCGTGGTGCCGAATCCCCGCTCGAAAGGCTCAATGAAAAACCGGCTGTATCGGTCAGTCGATACGCCAGTGTCTTTTTCCACACGAGTCGGCAACTCTAAACCGCGCCAGGTCACTCGCATACAGGCCTCCGATCTGAACATCCATCCCTAAGCACACCGCCGAACGCGGAACTCCCTCCATCCTTCGTGTTCGTACCGCAGTTCCGCATTTGCGTTCCCAAGATCAACGTTACCTCGAACAGAACTCCACCACCAACTGCTCTTCCACGGGGATCTGAATGTCCGGCCTCGTGGGCAGCGCCACGACGGTCGCCGCGGGCTTCTCCCGATCCAGTTGCAGCCAGCCCTGGGTGGTGAAATTCGGATTGCTCTCAAGCTGCGCCTTGACGCGCTTGAGGCTCTTCTCAGAGTCCTTGATGGTGATCTTGTCGCCGATCTTCATAATGAAATCGGCAACGTCGACCTTCCGTCCGTTGATCCGGATGTGGCCGTGCGTGATCAACTGGCGGGCCGCCTTGCGAGAGGCGGCGAAGTTCAGCTTGTAGACCACATTGTCCAGACGCCGTTCGAGCAACTGCAGCAGGTTCTCGCCGGTGTTGCCCGGGAGCCGGGCCGCCTCGCGGAACAACCGCATGAACTGCTGCTCGTAGACCCCATAGTACCTCTTGATCTTCTGCTTCTCGCGCAACCGGACGCCGTACTCACTCAAACGCCCCTTGCGCCA
>JAAYVJ010000275.1 GCA_012517265.1 Planctomycetota bacterium
TCTGTGTCTCGTCGCTGATGCTGTGGGCGTCGGCGCCGACGTCGACGATCATCCGATTGTCCACACGGATCGTCAGACGATGGCGACCCGGCGCCGCACCGATGCCCAGATCGTACACATGAGCCGCACCAAGGCCGCGATTGGTGCCCACAGGTCTCTCGTCCACCCAGACCCGAGTCTCCCAGTGCGCTCGCTCCAGTGTCAGCACGACACGCCGTCCGCGCCATGCGGCCGGGATCTCGACGTCTCTCTGATACCACGCGGCGCCGACGTAATGTCGCTCCGGCTGCAAGAAGAAGGGTACCCAGACGTTGCCCGGCTGGGTGTACGGCTTGTACTTCTCCTTCGTGTACCACTGCCCGTCGATGAGCTTGGCCACCCACGGCGTGGCGGTGTCGATCGGGTCGCCGTAGCCCTGGAATTGAAGAGCGCCGGGCAACTGGATGCGGTCCGGCAGATCACGACCGAACCACTGTTGCTCGATGCCGGCGTCGTCTCGATCGAGCGAGAACCGCCACTGGCCTGCAAGGGAGACAGGGACATCCCGCGACGCCTCGGCCTCCATACTCCTACAGGCCGCTGCCATTCCGAGGAGGACACACACTGCCAACGGCATCATGCGGGCAGCCGTCGAACAACGAAGAAGACTCAACATGCCGGACACCTCCCTTCATGGAAACACCTGACATCGCGAGACAACGGTTGTGTCATTGTAGAGCCTTCAACGCGACATCGCGAATGGAAAAGCGACTATTCGCCCTCAAGATCCCAAGGGGGATCGTGCCGCAGGCTTGACGGGCAAACCGCCGCCTGAGCCGGGAATCGTGCCGAACAAAACGCCGGCGTACCTGGTTCAGGATGAGAGGGACACAATCAACGAGAGAGCGTCCATGCGCCGGAGGGACCTTCGAACCACGCCGCTCCGGAGATCTCGTCAACCGTCACGCTGCGGATGTCACCGGAGCCGTCCCGCTTCGCCTGCCATCGGCCCGGCGTCAGATCGGTCACCAGAACGCAGCAGGGAAGGTCGCCCGGCGTCCTGACCTTCACCGGCTCGGCGGATCGGCGGCTGTCCTTTCGCAACAACACAACCCATGTCGTCCCGGGTCCTTCGATCGCGCAGCCCACGCGATCACCCGCAGCGAAACGCCGCACGGACAGATGCGAGGGCGACTGCCGGTCGGTGACCTGCATGACGTTGAGGAACAGGTCCTCCGACGCTGCGGCCTTGGGCGACAATTCAATCCGCCAGGCGCCGGGCTCGAGGGAACTCCGATCGAGCCGCTGGGGATCGACGTCGTTGGCGTAGTTCTCCCCGAACACCCAGTACTCCTTGCCGGGCCCGCCGACTTTGGTCAGGTCCGCGTTCTGTGCCTCCGGAAACAGTACGTCCAGAGACAGCCGGCCGCGATCATCGTGCTGAGTGCAATCCACGACGGCCGAGGTCGAGTCCAGGCGAGGCTCCTCGAGCGTGTGCAGCAACCAGTACTTGCGGAACGCCGGATCCGTACTGACCACACGGTCGAAAACGACCATGGCCGCCGGGACCGCTGCATTCCGCAGATTCAGAAAAACGAACGACCGCGTCGCCTGCCGGACCTTTTTGCCATAGGCTTCGGTCAGATCGCCCTGCAGAAGCGTGAAGGCCGGCGTCTGCGGATCGGGACCGAAACCGTGGGAGAGGATCTTGCCCGTGCGATACCCGTTCTCGGGCGCCAGCAGCGTCTTCAATGTGCGAGCTTCGCTCCGGCCGTTGGGCAGTCTCTGTCCGCCGTCGTTGCCGTAACCGCGTCGGCCGAAATCCTCGTTCGGATCATGGACGAGCAGGCAATTGTGCGCGATGGTCCGCCAGTAGTAATTCAGGCAGTGCGGGCTGCCGTAGCCGCCGGACGCCCCTCCCTGGTAGACGCCGGAGTCCATCGCCAGGGCCCCCTTGTAGTAGATCTGAAACGCGCCGGCGTCGAGGTGCTGGTGATTCACGAAGTTGTACTCGTTGACCTTCATCTCGGCGACGACGGAATCCCGGCCCCACCCGGTCCGGGCCAGCATCCAGCCGAACGGTGAGCCACAATAGTAGGACAGAGGCAACGTCTCGATAGACTTCGCCTGGAGAGTCGTGTCCCGCCAAAGGACTTCGAAGATCGTCTCGTCCCCGCCGCTGCCGCCCTGCCTTTGGTACTGATCGAGCAGGACGCCGTCGCCGTAGTAGCTTGCAGTCAGCAGCGTGCCGATGTACTGGCTCCATGGCCGGCCTCGCGGCGTGCTACAGGCGAACGTGTCGCCGGCCCGCAGTCGCTGGCCGTCGGGCCGGGTCGCGTAGATCCACAGATATGGCACGAATCGCTGCTCGGGGTCGTACACGTTTCCCGCGCCGAGCCTGTCGAAGATCCACAGCGGATAGGTGTCCCAACTGTAGCGATGCGGACCATAGGAATCGCCTTGATGATAGGCGTGGCCGGGATAGAACCAGTTCCGCGCGGGCAGGTGCTCGCGGAAGAACCGGCCGGCCGCCAGGCGATACATCTCGGGATGCTCGTCGTAGATCGCGATGCCCGCCGAGAGCATGTCGCGCATGATCATCGCCTCGGAGGAGTGACCGGTGACCGAGCCCTGCCGTGTCGGCGGGTAGCCGCATTCCTGCGTCCCGGCCAGACGAATGAACTCCTTGATGAACGCCTGTTTCTCCTCGGGCGTCAGCAGGTCATAGCACCAGTCGTACACGATCGCGCCGGTGACCATCATCCGACCGGTCTCGCGGCAGGCGTCCATCCGATCCGCCAACTCGCATTTCTGGAGCAAGGGCAGCGCCGCTGCGATCGTGCTGCGGCCCAGCGCAACGTCATGCGTCGCCAAAGCCTGGAGCGCGTCCCATTCGACCTTCCGCTGCGCCGATCGGCCGGCCTGAGTCCGCATCCACTCAACGGCCGGCGCCAACACGGGGTCCTTCAGCCTCTGAGGCAACTGCCTTGCGTGCTCTGGGCGGAGGTACAACCGAGGATGCTCGGCCGGAGGAGTGGGAATCCGCGTCCCCTCGACCTGTTGCCATTGCATCTTGGCATCGTCGGACTTCGCCACGTCTGTCGCGAGAAGCGACAGAACAGACCACACGAGAATTGCGAGAGGTTTCGATGTCACGGCTCGCTCCCTTCCTTCTTCAAGAAAAGCATTGCGTCGCCCTGTAAAGGAGAGGTCCAGGAACATTCCCTCCCGCCTGAACCGAAGCGCCGCTCGACTGCTCGTCATCCGGGTCGCCCCCGGCGTCCGTCTCGACGATCAGACGAATCCACGTGGCAGAGGCGTCCGCGATCGAATCGCACGCGCCGACGGCCAGCGGCAGCAGAGTCGCCCACAGGCAGACCGAATCGAATCTCATCTTGCCCTCACGACTGATCATCGAGTCCGTCCGTAGATGATGGAGGCGTCATAGCTTCTCGATGCCTGCCCGCCATACTCGACGTGAAAGAACGGCGATGCCCCGGTGAAAGCTGGGACGGATTCCGGCTGTCCCAGGAGCGCCGCTGCCAAGTGCAGCAGGGCTTGCGCCTCGTTGCTGCTCACGTGGCAGAACAAGTGCCTTCTGCTGCGCACGAACAGACCCTGCTGCACGCGATCCCTCAGAATATTCTGCCCGACGGTTTGGGCTTGGTCCAGAAAGGCGCCCTTCCCCCCGGCGCGGTGCAGCTCCAACATCGCCAAGACCAGGAAGGGATCTGCGGAATTGTCCGGCAGTCGCACCGACGACGACGCCTCGGGAGTCTCGCCGATGTCGCCCCAGCCGTTGCCCTGGGCGATGTTCCTCGCCATTTCCCACAGGAACTCGTCGCCCGACAAGCGAAAGGCCAGGGCATACAGCCACAAGTGAGCCGCTCCGGGATGTCCGGCGTGGAGCACTCGGCCTCTGGGTCCGAAGTACCCGTCCTTCTTGCAGACGTATCCCTCCATACTGGTCCCGTCGGTGAGCATGGGGATGAACGCGTTGTCTTTCTTGCGGTAAGCGGACTTGCCCCAGGCGGTCATCTCCTCAACCGCCCATCGTGTGAAGTCCCGCCCGGCGTCGCCCAACTGCTCCCCCAACAACAACCGGCTCACCTGGGGCTCCACCTCCGGCGTGTCGCCATAGCAGGGAAACAACGTGCCTTCCACAACCCGGTGGCCTTTGAAATCGTCGCCGTACTGGTACTCGGCCCGGTCGCCGCGGATCTTTCCCACGTCGTCGCACCATGCCGTCCGACATTGGCTGAACTGGAAGCCGCCGAGCCCGGTCTTGGGGTCGCGAGTCTCGACGTAGCGATAGGCCAGTCGCCTGGACCACAATAGAGGCTCGGGTGCGCCGCCCAGTTTGGAGAGCATGCCCGCAGCGTAGTAGAAGTCGCTTCCGGCGTTGTGGAAAGTCAGGCCCTGTCCATCGAAGAACACCTCGCCGCCACGGTATTCGTTCTGCCAGAGCGTCCCGAGCTTCTTGGGGCTCCCGTGGCGGTTGAAGTCCAGTCGGCCCCAGTCCAAGACGTGCGCGTTCCACATGTTCTCGATGAGTTGTCGGGTCGCTTTCGGATCGGCCTGCCACATCAACTCGTAGTGCGGGAAGAAACACTTGAGTTCGTGGATGCGGCCACTGCCGTCCGGGTTGCCCGCGAGGACGTCGTCCGTGGCGTTGTAGGCCAGGTGTCCGCCCCAGGCCAGCAAACCCCCGTTGTGCTCGATTCCATACCGCAAGTGATCGAACGCATATCGCAAGGCCTCGATCGCCGCGTCCCTGTAGCGAGGTTCGCCGGTCAACCGGCTCAATCCGTCCAGCGTGCGAAACAGGCCCTGCTGGCTGGAGAGATTGCACAGGACCCACTCCTTGCCGTCGCCCCATTTCCACTTCACCGGCTCGAAGGTGTCCACGTTGAGGCCGTCGACGAACAGCGGCGTCGGCTTGCCGTACGTGTCACGACCGCGTGCAAGGACCAGATCCGCAAATTGACGCACAGCCGCCAGGTACGGCGCCGCGTGGGCCGCGGATGAAGGGGAGGCCGGCCGGCCGGACTGCACGATGGCCGCGGCCCAGTGGCCTTCCGCAGGAGCAGTGAGGGTCGCCACACCGCCCCCGTCGAGCTGTTCGCGTTTGCCCCACTGGCCGGTCGCGATGTCGATCCATCGGATCTCGAAGCGGCCCGGCGCGTCCTTCAGGTTCAGGCCGACGGAGCCGCCGTTGGTGAAGTATAGCGCATAGGCCACGCCGGGACGGGCTGCCAGGTATGCCTCGTTCTCCGCCCGGTCGCTGAGCAACTGGTTGGCGGGCTCCACGTCCCACAGCCTGACGATCGATTCCAGCTTGCGGGCGGCCTGAATGGCGGCCTTCGCGGGCTCGGAGAGCCCCAGGCCGGAATCCGGCCGATGGAATCGCGCCGACGCCACCCCGCCGATGACGTGACGCCAAAATCGCTCGACGCCGTCGCGGTTGTTGCCGAAGCGTCCTCCGTCGGCGCCGTAGGTCTTGGTCGTGTTCAGCGGGCGGGGCTTGTCCGCGATGCGAGTCCGCACCCACTGGAAGTTGTCCCAGTGCGTCTGGCCTTTCTGCTGGTTGTTCTGGGAGACGTCGGCGAAGTCGTACCTCTCGGGATGATCGAGTGTCCGCTTATGCTCGTCGGACTTGAGGTCCCAGGCGTCCCACATCTCCGTCACGCAGACCTTCTTGCCCGCTTCGGCGGCGCGACGCTTGATGTGCTCGGCCCAGTACGCACCCCAGGCCTCTTCGGCGGAGGTCTCGTTGTCCATGCAGTAGAGCACATGGTCGTACTGCAGCGAGTACGAGAGCATCTTGTCGACGAACCGCTGCTGGAACCTGAGAACCACCGTGTTGTTCCGTTGGGCGGGCGTCGTGAAGAAGAACGGCTGCCTGTTGGCCCCGGGGTGGTCGGGGTAATGCTCTGCGAAGCCGGACTGTTCGTAGGAGTAGTTGACGTTGTTCCTGGGATTGTACGGGTGCGGCTCCCAGTTCTTCGTCGAGTAGTCGAATCGATCCCAGACCTCGATCTGCACGATGATGCCCCGTTCGGCGGTCCAGCGGAGCATGTTCTCGAATCGCCGCCAGTATTCGTCGTTCCACTGCTCCAGGTCGTACTTGCCGTCGGGCCGCTTGGCGAACGGATAGACTTCGAACCCCTTGTCCGGCCGGTCGCTCATCGTGTTGCGGATGTAGTTGGCGCCCACGGCGGCAATCTCGTCGAGGTGCTCCTTGAGATCGGGGATCTGAAAGAGGTTGTCGTCCTTGCTGCCGCCGAGCAGAAGGACGGGCCGGCCCTTGTACTGCCAGTACCGGGGATTCTCCGACCACGGCTGGATGCGGTCCGCTTCCCCCGCCTGCGCGACAGCCGAGCCGACAATGGACACAACGACCAACACCACCAACGACAGTCTGCTCATAGCGACCCCTTCCACCTTCCAGTCCGGCCGCCCCCGCCAACCCGACGCGATGGCAATTGGGGCGACCTGATAGGATAGACGATCCTCGGATTCATCCTATTGCCATGTTGCGGGCGTCGACCGTCCGGCGCGTGGCCAGTTGGCGGTTTCTCTCTGGCGTACCCCGACCGACGAGAGTATGATGGCCCCATCGCGGCGTGCCTGTGGGCCGCGTGCGACGGTCGGCGAATGAACGCGCCGACGTGAGAGTGACTTCGTACGAAGGAGATGTCCATGAACGCCATGTCTTTGACCGTTCGAATCCGCCTCAGCGCCATGATGTTCCTTCAGTACATGCTTTTTGCCGCATGGTTTGTGCAACTGGCGGGCTATCTCGACAAAATCGGCGTCACAGGGGTCATGAGGGCCCTGATCCTGAGCAGCATGCCTTTGGGCAGCCTGGTCTCGCCGATCTTCTGCATGATCGCCGACCGCCACTTCGCCAGTCAAAAAGTGCTCATGGTCATGAACTTCGCCTGTGCGGGCTTGCTCTTCCTTGCGGCGTTGATGAGCAATCCGGTCGCCCTGTTCGTGCTCCTGCTGTTGGCGATGATTTGCTATATGCCCACCTGGAGCCTGACCGCCGCCGTGGCCATGGCCCACGCCCCCTCCGAGAAGTTTCCTCAGATCCGGGTGTTCGGATCGATCGGCTGGGCGTCCGCCATGGTCTTCAGCATCGTGGCGGATAAGTTCTTCAACGGCGCCAAAATCGACGGCACGGTCATTCCGCTGTACTGCGGCGCCGGCACGGCCCTTGTGGCGGCCCTGCTGAACATGACGTTGCCCAACACGCCTCCGCCCGCCAAAGGCAAACCCGCCTCGGTGGTCGACGTGCTCGGCCTGCGGGCGCTGGGCCTTCTGAAGAGCGGCAATTTCGCCTTCTTCATGCTCATCTCCATGATCGCAATGATCCCCTTCACGATGTACTTCTCCTTCGGCTCGCAGTTCTTCATGAGCAAAGGCTTCGAAAAGGTGACGGCGATCATGAGCTGGGGACAGATCGCGGAGATGCTGATCATGCTCCTGGTCCCGCTGGCCCTGACTCGCTACGGCGCCAAGTGGGCGATCACCGCGGGTCTCGGAATGCTCGTGGTTCGTTACCTGGCGTTCCTCGTCGGCGGCGCGTTCGATCAAACGTGGCTGTATTATGTCGCCATCCTCGTCCACGGGGCGATCTTCGGCTTCCTGATCGTCGGTGGGCAGGTGTACGTGGACAAGAAGGCCCCGCCGGAGATCAAGGCCCAGGCGCAAGGGCTGGTCGGCCTGCTCCTGTTCGGCGTGGGCATGGGCATCGGCACATTCGCCAGCGAGGGACTCATCAACCTGTTCACGGTCGAGAAGACCGTCGAAGCGGTCGTCACCAAGACCACAAGCTGGAATGCGATCTGGGCCATCCTCACGATCACGTCCGCGGTTTTGATGGCGGCGTTCTGGTTCCTGTTCCGGGACGACGTGCTGAAGAAGGTCGTGGCGACTCCGCAGGCGACAGGGCCCGGCCAGACCGAGGCGGCACAGGCTTAGTGCTCTTGCGGCCAGTCAGGAGATGGCTGTGCATGAGCCTGCAGACCAGGATCGGTGCGACGTTGAAGCTCCGCCCCGCGGGTTTCTCGCGACGCTGAGAAAGCTCGGGCCGGGCATGATCATCGCCGGCTCGATCGTCGGTTCGGGCGAATTGGTCCTGACGACCAAGGCCGGCGCGGAGGCCGGTTTCTGGCTCCTGTGGCTGATTGTGATCGGATGCGTGATCAAGGTCTCGACGCAGATCGAGTTCGCCCGACACACGATCGCCTGGGGCCGGACGCCGCTCAAAGCCCTCAACGACGTCCCCGGCCCGAAGCTGAAGGTCAACTGGCTGGTCGGGTACTGGACTTTCATGACAGCCATGATCGTCTTTCAGCAAGGCGGCATCCTCGGCGGCGTCGGCCAGACGCTCGCCATGACCTGGCCGCTGACGGCCGCCGGCTCCGAATACAACCGCCTCCAGGACCACGTCACACAAGACCGAATCGAGATCAGACTGCTCGAATCCCGAGGCCAGGAGTCTGCCCGCGTCGCGGAACTCCAGCAGGACATCGGCGATCTCAGCCAACAACTCGCCGGACGCCCCGAGCCGAACGATCCCTACATCTGGGCGGCCATCCTGGCGGTTGTGACATCGCTGCTGCTCTATCTCGGGCGATACCGAGTCATTCAATTCGTCTCCACAGCTCTCGTGGCCGTTTTCACGCTCGTGACGGTCTTGACCCTCGTCGCCCTCCAGATGAAGGAACAATGGGCAGTCACCGGACAGGAGCTTGCCGCCGGATTGAGCTTCCACCTGCCGCCTGCGGGTTCCGGCAGCGGCAACCCGATTCGAACCGCCTTGGGCGCCTTCGGCATCATCGGCATCGGGGCTTCTGAACTGATGATCTACCCGTACTGGTGTCTGGAGAAAGGCTATGCCCGCTGTACCGGCCCGCGCGATGGCACGGCGGCATGGGTCGAGCGGGCCCGGGGCTGGATCCGCGTGCTGCACGTCGATGCCTGGAGTTCCATGGTGGTCTACACCCTCGCGACCCTGGCGTTCTACCTGCTCGGAGCCGCAGTCCTGGGTCGGATCGGACTCAACCCCGACGGCCCCGACATGGTGCGGACGTTGGCCGCCATGTACATCCCGGTCTTCGGGCCGCTGGCGCAGCCGCTGTTTCTCTGCGGCGCCTTCGCGGTGCTGTACTCGACACTCTTCGTCGCCGCCGCCGGCAACTCCCGCATGGTGGCCGACGGCCTGGGCCTCTACGGCTTCACCGACGACTCCGAGGCCGCCCGCGCACTGTGGACGCGAAGGGTCAGCGCAGTCTGGCCGTTCATCGCGTTGGTGCTGTATGTCTTCGTCCGCGCCCCTGCCATGATGATCGTCGTCTGCGGAATCGCCCAGTCGGTCATGCTCCCCCTGCTCGGAGGCGCGTCGCTGTACTTCCGCTACCGTCAGAGCGACCCGAATCTTCGTCCCGGCCGGCTTTCGGACATCATGCTTTGGGTTGCCTTCGCGGCTTTCCTCGTCGTCGGCGCGTGGTCGGTCTTCACCGTGTTTGGTTCGTAGGGGCGACGCATGCGTCGCCCTATTGCCCCATCGCGTTGACCGGCTTCTCGATCGTGAGCCGATCTCCCAGGGTCCCGGCCAGATCGGGCAGGTCGTATTCGCACAACGCCCCGTGGACGACGTTCGCCAGTTGATTGCGGGACTGGCCTCGCTCGATGATATCAGCCCAGGAGACAAGACCGCGAACCAGGCGGACCGAACCGAACAGTGCCGGCTCCAGAGCCGCCGCATGGAGGGCCGGCACACACACGCCCCCGACGGCAACCAGATCCACCGGGCGATGCGATCGCTCCCGGAGAATGCGAGCGCAAATCAGGATGTCCTCAGCCCGCATGCCCACATACGAGCGTCCCAACAGATAGGCGGCCAGGACGTCCTTGGCGTCGGGTCCGAACAGATCGCCGCCCCAGCCGCCTTTGGGCTGGGTCTCGCCTGTGCCTCGCACGTCCACAGCGGCGACCGCCCTGCCGGCCTGAAGGAGCTTCTCGATCGGGCCGCCCGGACCGGCGTCGGCTCCTTTGCCATTCTCGTGAACGTACAGCACAACGTTCCCGACAGGCTCGCCCTGAGGATAAAACGCCAACCCCGGCAGAAGCAGGCCATCCTCGACCGTCACGATGGCTTTCTCGACGCGGAAACCACCGCAATCGACGGCGTCTCCCAATTCCAGCTTCGGCTCGGGCAATTCCGCGAGAGGCCGCACGACCGCAAGCCGGCGGACCTGACTGAGCCGATCCGCCTGCGATGTTGTCGACCAGAGCTGCTTGCGGCGGCCGGCCAGTTCCTTTTCGAAATCGCGATTCAGATCGTACGTCGAGCGCGCCCTGTCCAGGCGCATGACCTGGCCGTCGGGCGTGCATCGAACCTCGTCCGCACTGAGCAGCACGATGTTGGGCTCTGTGATCGCCTTATCGACGCCGAGCAGCCACCGCGACATCCACCGCACGACGCCTTCCCGCTGAGTCTTGTTGTAGTTGTGCGTCGCGTCGTTCTCCAGCAGGGCAATCCGCTCGGCGACGCCCAAGCGGCTGTACAGCCGCTTGGCACATCGGAAGGACGCCCAAGTCCCCTCGATGTTGAAGAAATCCTGCGTCGCGGCACAGATCAGGATCGGCGTCGGCGCCCTCATCATCAGGTAGTCGGCATGGTCCATTCCGAACGCGATTTGTCCGAAGACATCTTGCTCGGCGTCCTGCGGCCCGATCGTCGAGAGCAAAGCCTCCAGACTGGTAATGTAGCAACTCGGCGCCGCCGCTCGAATCCGATCGTCCAGGGCCATCAGATAGGAGGTCTGCGTGCCGCCGCCGCTGTTGCCGGTGCAGCCGATCCGCTTGGGGTCCACCTCCGGCCGGGACTGGAGGTAGTCGATCGCCCGCATGCCGTCCCAGATTTCAAAGCGAGCCGTATTGCGGCCCAGCAAGATGCTGCCGACCCCGATCATGGTATGGGCGCTCGTCCCCCAGATCTTGGGCAACAGGGAAGGGTCCTGGCTTCGCTCGCCCTGGTCGATCGGGTCGAAAACCAGCGAGGCCATGCCGTTGAGGGCCAGCAGGGCTCCCATCGTCTGATATGCGTCATGGCCCTTCGCGTCGCTTGCATGGCCGCACGGCACGAGAACGCCGGGCCATGGCGGCGCGTATCGGCCGCCGTCGGGCAGGAAGAGCAGTGCCGTGACATAGCATCCCGGCAGGCTCTCGAA
>JAAYVJ010000276.1 GCA_012517265.1 Planctomycetota bacterium
CGGCCAGCCGCATCGAGGAACTGCTCCCCCGCAACTGGAAACCCTCACACCCGTAAGCGTATCCGCCCCCGTCCCGAAGCACGGATTCCCCAACGGAAAGACAGTTCTTCCACCCCATGTACTTCGTCGGACGGTTACCAATTGTTTACAGCCACGGCGGGAGCACATGGCGTTGATTGTCCAGGCAGCCGCGCGTCCATCCCAATCAACCGTCTCGTGGGTAGGTCCATCCAGCCAGTATGGCTTGGGGCACGTGCAGATCAGGACGTAGGCCCCGATCTCCTGGGACACCCTCCGGCTGTTGGTGAACGCCGCACAATGAATCAGCACGTAGGGAGCGTACACCCCGATGATCCGCTGATGCCGCACAAGTTCTGTTCGACGTCACCCCCCTTTGTATCAGTCGGCAAGTGATTCTTCCATTTGTCGAGCCTCTGCGACGCCTGCACTAATCAGCCCTGCGAGCAATCGATCTACTTCAATGCGAACCGGTTTGTCAGGGTCAAGCAGAGTTGCGTCCTGTCGGCGGACCTCTTCGATCCATGCACACACGCGGCTACCGATGCCGTAGTCAACCCAGAAGTCAGCATCCCCGGGGTAGCTCGTCAGCCAAGCCTCAGCCGCCGCCACCGCAAACGACAGATGCGCCGGCCTCGGAGCCACCTCCAAGAGGTTGAGTGTGACGAGGGCGATACATAACGAAGGTCCGCTCTCGATGAGGCTCTGCAGCAAAGGGAGGAATGGATCGATCCGATCAACACCTTTGGGAAGCAAGTAGCATTTGGGTGGCGGGGCGAAACTGTAGTACTCATTGAAGAATAGCACGGCGATGGCCGGTCCGATGTGTGTCTCGATGGAGCCGGATCGACTGCCCTTGAGCCCCTTCCAGCCAGTGCTCTCCATCAATCGCTTGGCGAGTGCGGTCCGAATGGCAATCGCGATGGGCTCCTGCAGACCGCGATTACCGAAATACACAGCATCAACGCTGCGGAGAAACCGCGTGACTATATCGAAGAATGGCTCGTCAGGTAGTGAAGTGATCGGCGTCAAAGCGAGCTTCTCGATCTCCGCCAAGCCGAATCCAGGCAGGCAATTCGCCAGCAGTTCGAAGTAGGCGTCATTCCACTCTCTCGGAGGATCGTCGATTCGCTCATACGCATCGAACCCGGCCCCGTTTGCCTGAGCAGTCCAAGCAGCGTAGCTTCGTGCGATGTCCAGTAGCCAGGGTCCGACCAACCCACCAGCATTTTTGAGCCATACTGCTGCTGCCTGGTGATCGGCATGCTCCTCTGGTCGCAAACGCTTCGGGGAGGGCACGTCTTGCGGTTGTCCTACGCCAAACACGGATATCCCTTGTCGGCGATGCACTATCTCTGGCGGGAACTCTGGCCAGTCAGGTTCAGAGCGCTTGTCAGCAAGCCATGCCAGTTCAGCATCCATGGCCGTTTGAACGCGTTGCTGATGACGCTCCGATATCGCAGCGACCTCCTCATCGGGCATGTCCCATTCCCGTCTCTCCTGGATGCAGGCTGCGAAGGCACAGCGCAGAATGGCACGCGGCAGGCGCTCATTAATGGAGGAGAGCATCGTGGCTGTTGCGCCAAACCCGTGCGCGGCTGCGGGATCGTCGCGGGCAGCGACCTCAAGAAGTAGCCTCACGTCTTCCGTGTCGCTCTTGTGCTTCAACAAGTGGACGACGCCAGCGAATGCAATCGCTACTGGATTGTGACGGAGCCCATCTCGAAAGCGGTGGATAGGATCTTCCTTGGCATTCAGTGCCTCGGTGAAGACGCTGCGTGCCCACCTGCTATTCTTCTCGCGGAGCTCATCGTTGCCATCCCGCATGGCAATCAGCGCTGCTGAGACGAGAGCATGTTCACGCATCCATTCATCGTCGGAAACCTCATTCTTTTCGATCGCCGCAGGGCTTTGTGCCCATTCAGCCGCTGCCGCGGCCAGTTCAGGTGACGAGCGGGAAGGATCATCCAGTGCCTGATCAAGGGCAAGCTGCATGTTGGTGGTCGCAAACTTGGCGCGCGAGGCTTCTTGCAGATGGGAGAGGTGTTGACTCTCAGCCTCAGGGGATTTGTATTGGAGGACAGTTCCCTGCCCACCATCAGGTAAATCGATGGGCACTTCATGCCAGTTATCGGGATCGACAAGGTTTAGTGCGTGGACTACCATGAAAGTAGGATCGCCCAAGTCAGCTTCTTCATCGGGCGGCCCAAGACGTGCGGCGGCACGGCGAAACAGAGCGGTCAGGTTCTCCCGAAGTTCCGTGGGGCCGGCTACTGCATACCTACCGATAATGTCATCGAGCTGGTGCCTTCGAGAAGCCCGGTTCTTCAGAGTCTCGATGCTATCGGTGCCCATCGACTCTTTCTGAAGGGCCTTCAATCCGAAGAAATCGGGGTACTCCATGTTGTCATGCAGGTGTCGTTGCAGATCGATACACAGGAGTTCGGGACAAGCCGCGAAAGGAACGGCCGCTTCGCGCGACTGTGGCCAATGCGAGAGCAGAAGGTCGACCGCAACCAACAGGTAAGTCGCTGGGGAACCGGGTGGACCGAGCACGTCCCTGAGCACCTCATCGAATGTCTCCCCCGCCTCAACCCGGCGGTGTGCCCAAGCCTCGAGCGCCATGAGGGCTGATCTTATGCAGTTACTATGGCCCCCTCCCTCGCGTGACCATACGTACGTTCTTCTCCATGGGAACACCCGCTCACCCTCAGGAAAGGGGATGGTGAATGAGTCATCGCCGCACTCTTGACCACGACTGTAGAACGAGACCGCATGGTCGACGAGCCGGCGAATCAACGGCAACCCGTGTTGTGGAGCGTGGACAAGGAGTTCAAGAAAGGGGCCTTGTGTTGGTGATGCAGGGAATAAGCTGTGGTCGAGGAAGCTGAAAGGCTCCTTCAATTCGCGACGAGTGTAGTATTCCTCCTCGGGGTCGGGCTTTGGGATCAGGGCAGTCAGGGTTAGTTCCGCCAACTCCGCGGGGGCAGCTTGAGCGAGAGCCCCGCGGAACTTCAGGATGCTACTCACAACATCCGTGTTGTGACGACGCTTGCTCTGCGATCGCAGGTACTCCGCGGCGAGGCCAGGAACCCGATTGCAGAACAGGAGAAAACCCCTACGGAGTTCGGACTCCAGTGCCCGGAGTTCATCGTACTTGATTTGCCCATCGAACAACCTGTGACGTTCACGGAAGTCCCTGATCTCATGGTTCTCCTCAATCGCGATCAACCACCCATACAATCGCTCGAGCAGCAACGGGGTGAGCGGATCGCGACCAAGCATTCCTATAGACCATGCTTCGTAGAGATCAACCACATCGGGGATCGCAGAGGCCGGTAAGGTCTCTTTCAGACCGAGCAACCAGAGGATCAGCCGATACCAAGACGGTCCACTCGGCACATTGAAGTTCGTCGGGATCTTCGCTGAGTCAAGTCCAGCGACCGTGAAGACCTTGGAAGCCGGCTCAACATCCACCGCCATGACAGTCCGAATGAGCTCGCGGAGCACCGCTGTACGATCAGCGAAAAGATGACTCGACACACGAGTGAGCAGCTCGATACCCGTTTCAGAGCGAACGATCGCCAGCAATGCAGCCCGTCGCCATGAACCATGCATGCCTTCGCGGCTGAGACGCTCGATGAGCGACTGCCACTGTGTGCTATCGGTCGCATGTTCTACGGCCATGCGCGAGGCGAGTTCCACGCCCCTGGCCAAAGCTGGCGGCGCTGGACGGTCGAGAGGGAGTCGCTGGACCATCTCTGGTTCGAAATGGAGCAGGCTGCCGATTGCCCATTCACGAAGGACATCGTGTCGAAAAGCAACACGGTTGGGTCCTAGGTCACGTAGTGTCTCGCTCTCAACAAGAGCATCAACCGCGCTCGATGGATGACCACTGACGTCCAACGGATCACGGCCTATGAGTGCCTGTTCTGCCAAGCCCTGGAGCAGCCTTGCTCGATCCCTGCGACCGTCATGGCTACCATCTGCCGTCTTCCACCAGTGCTGGGCCATATCGGCCTCGGTACGCGGGACCTGCTCGTCCCCTGGCCGGCTCGCAAGACGAGATAAGCGAAACAGGTTCCGGACCACGTGGCGAGCGGGGTGATTATCAGTGAGAAGCGAAGTAAGCCCAGGTGCTGCGTGGCGCATCTCGCCAACTTCGGCCTCGTTCAGTTCGTCGATCATCACGTGGGCAGAGCGCCCCAAGCGGTCAAGCGCATCCCCAGGCAACCAGTTTGGCTCTTCGACTCCGAAGTTGCGCCTTGCCGTTGCGACCACCGCAACGCCTGGTATCTTGGAGGCCTCGCGAACAAGATCAACGACAGTCACGCGCGCCGGGTCGCTATAGAAGTCCAAGTTATCGACGAATAGGATCGCTCCACCATTGCCCGCAAGATCACTGAGCAGGTCGTGAGCTGTCCCATCAAATCCGAGTACCGCCCGCATGGCCGTCCATCCGCCGGGTGTTGTTCGGACCGGGTTGAGTACAATAATCTGTGCTTCGGTGGCGATCTGCTCGGCAAAGTGCTTCAGTACTCCCGATTTGCCAGCACCCGCATCGCCACGGATTTCGACGTATCGGCCACTGTCGAGGGCGGCGTGGACGGCGGCGATACGGTCCGCGCGCAACAACATCACGCCGCCTACGCGGTCGCCGATGTCGCCAAGTGCAAAGCCAGAAGCTTCTGCGAGAGCCTTACGAGTGGATGAATAGCGACGTTCGCCAGCGAGGTGAAACGATCGGAGCGTGGGATCTGTGACGAGTCTATCGCGAGTCCGGTCCCCACCACTCGCTGCAATCTGCAGCGAAAGCCCCACCAGTGTGGTCCAAAGACTCGCGGCCTGAGGTGCATCGTCTGGCTGCAAGGCACGGACGGCACGTTCCTTGGCAAGATCCTCGGAGGCGGAGCCTGAGCCTGAGGCAGTGAAGTCGAAGACGAGGATTTGGAACTTGCGCAGAAGCCCCCAGACGGTTTCATCATCGTCGGACGAACCGGCCTCACGTAGATGTATCTTGAAGGTGTCCACGAACGTGCGCATGTCAGGGTTGGCTGAGCCGGGCCTCTTAATCCGGTCCATGAAGACCGTCGCATCGTCTAACTGCCGTGCCCAAGTCAGAACGTCTTGGTATGCACCGGCGATCTTCCGGGAGATCTTGGCGGTCGCTACCGCGAGTTCATGGCGGCTGGTCCAGAAGTCCTGCTTGCGGGAAGCCTCGACGATCTGCCCCACGACCTTTCGGAACACCGGATCGCTGGGTGCGAAAGTGATGTCTCGTTTGACTTGAATCTCAATGACCGCGGAATCGCCGCGTACTGTGTCGTGGGCATGCACAATGACGTCGTCCAGCGGATACTCTTCAGACGCTCTCTGGAGTTCAACGCGATCAATCGTTGTCCCGGGCAAGCCCCGAGGCTCTGCACCCGTCAACATGGACAGCAGATAGTACGCACCGACCTGCCCCTCGAAATAGGGGCCGGCCGGCCCGCTTGCTGCCGGACTTGTCGCGTTGACCGTCACGGGTCTTTGCCTCCGTGGGTATTGACCGCCCTGAAGGGGGCTGATCGAGAACGCCGGACCCTACTCTCATCATAGAGAAAAATCACGGGGTTAGGTATATCCCCTCGGCATCCGCGATCCCGAAGCATCTGTGCATCGTCTCTTGTTCCTCGCGAGGGAGTTGCTGGCTCCCCAACGCAAGTTCATTGTGGTTGGCTACAGCCAGAATGTCAACTGTGTCCTACGCTCAGCGTCTATCCGGCAACTATGGCTCCGGCGGGCCTTGCACAAGGTTGCCGACTACGCGCCCGGGCTCCCGGTGCATGTCCCTGAATTGGGCGCAATGGCTGTTCGGCATTCGATGAAAGCCGGAAGGAACACCCCTCCGAGACCCATGGAGAATCTGCGTTTTCAGCCCGAGAATGGAGATTCCAGCACGCGGGACCCTGTCTGTGTGACGCCCACCGTGCGCAAGTGTCGCGGACATAGGGACTTGTGCAGGGAACACCACAAATAAAAAATCTGTAAGCCCGCGGAACCGGCCCGGCCCTGAACCGCTGGTCGCCTCTTGCGGGGAAGGACCCGCGATGTAAGTACCGCTGGAGCAGTGACTTGCGCGCGTGCCTCTCGTCTGCAAAGGCGTGTTCGGATTTGTATTGCTCAGTTATCCACAATCTTTGACTCCATGTGTTCCCTTGTGTTACCTCGCTCGATTGGCTTTCTTCTTTCGGTTTCGCACCTCGAACTTGGCGTCGCTCATCCACTTGCGGATGTGGTTGGCGTACTGGGCCCTCTTGTCGCGGAGGTCCTCCGCACGCTTGTAGGCCCACTTGCGGTAGTCCTCCAGGTGCGCGGGCGGCAGGTTCACCGTCGCGAAGATCCAGACGCCGCCGATCGCGGCGACCTCTCGACGCCACGGCTCGCTATTGGGTGGGTCGGACAGGCCGAGCTTGACGTACACCCACTCGGCGAACCGCTGGGCGTCGGGGGAGAGTCTGCGGATGACCTGCTTCACGGCGGAGCCTATGGTCGTTGTGTGGCCATCAAGCGAGGGGGGAGGGAGTCTCGGTCCCGTATGTCGGACGGGCGGTACTCCTCCCCCCGCCTCGGCTCCTTTCGGCTTGATCGGCTGGGTGGTGGGTGGGCTCGGCTCGGCTATTCCTTCGGCTTGGACTTGGTCTTGGTCTTGATCTTCGGTTGAGCCGTTAGTCGTTTCTTCATTCTGGTTAGGATTGCCGTTGCCGTTTAAGCCGTTTCCCTTTAAAGAGAAACCCTCTCCGGCGGCAGCGGGAGCATGCCAACCTGCACCGCCGGATGGCCCCGAATCGCTGATTTCGCCAGCGCCAGGGCCGTTTTCCACCCCTTCGCCAACGGGAGCGTTCGCGACACGTGCGTCGTCTTGCGCGCAGGATCTTTTTCTTGCGCGAGTTTGCGCGGCGCAAAGTGATTTGTCTCGCCCGTTGGTTTCGTTTTGTTCCGCTTGCGCGCGTTTGATTTCGCCAAACGACGGCAGCGGTACTCGTTCCATCAGGTTCACCGCACGTAAGGCCTCAAGTGCCCGCCGGGTCTCCTCAAGGTCTGCGTGCAGCCGTGCGGCGATCTGGACCTCCTTGAGCGGCTGCTGGTGCTCATCGAGAAGGTATCCCTGATGGATGCGAGCCTGCGTGGCAGTTAGCGCCCGCAGATCTTCCCACATGCTCTTCCAGATGTGATACTGCCGCCAGTCGCCGGCCAGAGTCTCCAGGTCGCGGAGTTGGCCGAGGTAGTGCGTCGACTCGGTATCGACAGGCGATACAACCTGGCGGACGAACAGCAGCCCGCGTTCGGCGGGCCAGTCCCGTGGATCGACGGCATAGCGTTCCTTCCAATGAAAGACATGCCAGACCAGCACACGTTTGCTGGCGGCCGTCTCCTTGCGTTTCTTGGGTTCCCTCTTTGACATCCGTCCTCTACTCAGTGAATGACCCCGCCGTGTTGTGGGCAGACCTCTCCCGGGACCGCAGTGGCAATGGTCGCCAGCGGTCTGTGGGGTGGTTGTGTGACATGTGTGATGGTTCGCATTTGATTCCTTCCATAGGGGGCCGGGGCCGCACGCTCCACCATCGACTCCGCGCAGTCTATTCGCAACGGAGCGACGCAGAAGCAAATCGGGGCTCCCTGGGTGTTCTGCGAAGTGATCGCGAAATGGCAAGCCGACACTCTCTGAGGCTCAGCGTAGGTAGGTTCGCATCGGCCGCCGTCGAACGCACTCAACCGCGTGACTGCCAGCCTGAAAAGGGGAGCTATTGCGTCGCCATACTACAACCAACTACAACCACAAGAAGGAGAAGATCAGAATGGTGCGATTCATGTGACCATGCATTCATTGCCATAAGTCACGCATTTCTCAACTGTTACGCGAATCCAGACCAGAATGACTGATTTTGCGACACCCGCGTTTTTGGCGCAATATAAAAGGCCGCGAGCCTGTGCAACTCGCGGCCTTTTGGTTGGAGGCCCTGTGGATGGCTTGGTCACCGCCGTAGGCGCGATGCCTCCGGCAGCCGTCTCCACGAGAGAGGCGTAGTCTTGGAATGTAAGCCAGATCCAAGGGTAGGGTTTGCCAATCGATCGGTCATGCGGACCGCGCGGCTGCGACCGATGCCGCCGGGATCCTCGCGCACACCAAACAACATGCTTTCGGTCGTGACTCTCATCGTGGTTGATCCTCTTTTCCATTTCCCGCGATGATCCGGAATCCACCACGGGGCATTCGCTTGGCGACCACCCACCCCGCGATTCCCTCTTTTGCCGCTCTCGCACGACCGCCAACGGGAAGGAGTCAGGTCGTCCAGCCGGAAGTAAACCGAACGTAGACTACGCTGCCCGGCCCGTCTTCGCCAATCAGGGAAATCCTGAATTCGCATTCCAGGAGCGAGGTTCGCGTAGACCCGTCGGCCGGCGGGAGTGCCGGCCCTGGGAGGATTCGACCTGTCGTGCGGACGGACAAGCATAGAGCCCTTTGGCAAGACGACGCGACGTTTGCAGAAATCCTTCGCGCCGGGCCGGGATGCGTACAGCCGCAAGAGACGCCAACCGGCTCCGGGGGCAAATAGATCAGTCACAACCTCAGTAACGACAAGCGGTTGCGCCTACATCACCAACGAGGGACCCTCTGGCGGCGAACTGCAACAGGGACGCGGAATCGTCGGCCGGGAGGGCCATCGTGCGATTAGGGGAGGCCGGTTGCCGGCGAGTGTGAAATGCCATGGCAGGCGGGGAACATGATACGGGAGGAGAATGGCGACGCACAGCCATGATAGGGAATTCCCTCATGGGCGTGTTCCGCGACGCGGACGCCGCCGGACGGAAGACAGAGGACGCAGACGCACGGAGTTCTCCGTCCTCTGTCCTTCGTTCCAACTGGCCGGTCCTATTGAGCCTGTTCCTGCGGCTTGTCTTCCTTGGCCGGCTCTTCGGTCTGCTCGGCGACCACGGTGACGCGGACCGTCGCGGTCAGATCCTCGGCGAACCGCAGGGTCACTTCGTGCGTGCCGACGCTCTTGATGTGTTCGGGCAGCTTGACGATCTCGTCGGCCACCTCGAAGCCCTGCGACCGCAGGTTGGCGGCGATCATCGGCTCGGTGATCGAGCCGAAGAGCACGCCCTGCTCGTTGGCCTTGGCGGCCAGGACGGCCTCGGCGCCATTGACGGCCTCGACGGCCTTCTCGATCCGCTTGCGCTCCTGCAGACGCTGCTCGGCGCGTTTGGCCTTCTCCTGGGCGATGGCGCGGATGTTGTCCTCGGTGGCGACCTTCGCCAGCCGCTGGGGCAACAGGTAGTTCCGGGCGTAGCCCTCGGTGACGTCCACAACGTCGCCGAGCCAGCCCAGTTTCTTGATATCCTCACAGAGCAATACTTTCATGTCGAAACCCCTTGGAATTTTCCATCTACCATTTGCTGGTTCGCCCCTGCCGGGAGATGGAGGCCGTATCCGCGGCATCGTCTCTCAAATGGTAGACAGTAAATCGTAAATCGGAACTTGGATCACGTCGTGTACGGCAGCAAAGCCATGAAGCGGGCCCGCTTGATCGCGGCCTTGGCCTTCCGCTGGCAGCCGGCGCAGTTGCCGCTTCGCTTGCGGGAGTAGATCTTGCCGCGGTTGGTCAGCAGCTTCTGCAGGGTGTCGATGTCCTTATAGTCGATGTACTTGACGCCGCCCCGGCAGAAACGGCACTGGGTCTGTTCCCTCGCTCCGGCGAATCCGGTGCGTCTGCGGGTGGTGTTTCTCTGTTGTCCTGTCCGTTGTGTTCTTGGTCGCATCGCCATATCTTACCTCATTGTTCTGTCAGTCGTCAGTCGCCGCCGGATGCCCCGCGGGCCGGGAGAGCCCCGCGGATCGCCTCCGCGCGGCAACGGTCAAAACGGTATATCGTCGTCGGGCACGGGCCCACCCGGTCGTCCGGGTCCAGAGGGTCCGGCCTCGTCATAACTGCCCATGTCGGGCTGATCGGAACCCCCGCCGGGGCCGCCGGGGCCGGGCATGAAGGTGAAGTTCTCCACCGTCACCCGGTGCTTGCTGCGTTTGACGCCGTCCTGGCCGGTCCATTGATCGAAGGACAGCCGCCCTTCGACGAAGATCGGCCGGCCCTTTTTGAAGAACTTGTTGATGTTCTCCGCCATGCGTCCGAACGCCCGGCAATCGACGAAGCAGGTTTCGTCTCGCTGGCTGCCGTCCTGGGCGGTCCAGCGACGGTTGGTCGCCAGGCCGAAATCCACCACGGCGGTCTGGCTCGGCGTGTACGAGAGCTGCGGGTCCCGCGTGAGATTGCCCATCAGCAGTATCTTGTTGAAACTTGCCATAAGATCATCCATTGCCTGTCGTGCATGCTGCATTCTGCGTATTGCGTTCCGCACGACGCGCCGCCTGCAACGCAATACTCAAACCTCCGAGCGCGGCCACGTGTTCCCATCGTCGGTCGCACGGTCGCCGCTCCGCGACGGTCAACGGTCGCGATCGCGGTAGTCCGGCCGGCCCACGTCGTCGAAATCGCCCAGGCCCGGCACGTCGCTCAGCCCGCGGTGCCGGCGATCCGGGCGATCCTCGCTGTCGTCGCGGTCGGTGGTCACCTCGAGCGGGACGTCGTCCTTCGGCAGGCCCTTGATGTCCGCATCGATCAACTCGGGCGGCCGCTTCTCGGTGCCCAGGATCAGGCAGCGCATCACCTTCTCGCCCAGTTGGACGTCTTTCTCGATGCCCGAGATCTTGCGGCCGTCGGCCTTGAAGTAGGCCAGGATGTACGTGCCGCGCTGTTTGCGCTCGATGTCGTAGGCGAGTTTCCGCTCGCCCCATTTCCGGATGGCGACGATCTCGGCATCCGCCCGTTTGAGGATGTTCTCGATCATGGCCAGCGTCCCGTCCCAGTCGGCGGTCGCCAGGGCCGAATCCACCAGAAACATCCCTTCGTATAGTCGCTTTGCAGCCATTTGTGAACCTATAACCTCCCGATTGTGAATAATCCACATCAACGCTCAAACCAACAGGGCGGGCGTTTCGGTCATTGCTCCTGTACCCTGTTGAACTCATTCATCGTCTTTTCCAGACCGAACCGCAGCCAGTGCAGCACCGCGTCGCGGGCCTTGAGAATCGCGTCGTTCAGCAGCGGCCGCTCGTCGGGGGCCGGACGGCCCAGCACGTAGCCGACCGCCTCGGCACCGGAGCACTGGCCGATTCCGACCCGGCACCGAGGAAACTCGGCGGAGCCGAGCTTGGCGATGATGTCGGCCAGGCCGTTGTGCCCGCCGGCCGAGCCCTTGGCCCGGATCCGAATCACGCCGGGCTCCAGGGCGCGGTCATCCACCACCACCATCAGGTGCGCCAGATCCAGCTTGTAGAAGCCCACGGCGGCCGCAACGGACTGGCCGCTGCGATTCATGAACTGCCAGGGCTTCATGAGGATCACCTTGGCACCCTCGTGGAGCCCTTCGCCGATTCGGGCGTTGAACTTTCGCTGTTTGACCTCGATTCCCAAGACATTCTCCAGAGCTTCGATCACCTTGAAGCCCAGGTTATGCCGCGTCTCGGCGTATTCCGAACCCGGGTTTCCCAAACCAACAACAAGTCTGAGTTCTGCCATCGGCTCCGATTCCGCTGTGCAGGCGCAGCGACGGCCTTGTTACTCGGCCTCTTCGCCCTTGGGGGCCTTCTCGGTGATGACCTCAGGCGCCGCGGGGGCTTCGGCCTCGAGCTGCTCGGTGGTCTTGGCCTCGGCCACAACGTGGCAGCTCACCACGATCGTCTCCGGCGAACTGACCAGCTTGACGCCGTCGGGCAGCTTGATGTCGCCGGCCTTGATCGATTCGCCGACGCCGAGATCCTTGATCACCACGGGGATCTTGTCCGGAATGCTGATCGCCAGACACTCGACCTCAAGGTGGTCGGTGTGCGACTCGACGACGCCGCCGTCGCTCACGCCCTTGGCGACGCCCTTGATCTCGACCGCCACGTCCACCGTGATCATTTCCGTCACGTCGACGCGCATCAGATCCACGTGGACGACGTTGCGCCCGAGGTGGTCGAACTGCAGGTCCTTGATCAGCATCTTCTGGGTGTCCCCGCCGATCGTGATGTCCATCAGCCGGTGACCGTGGTGGATGCCCTCCAGGAAGTCGTGGGCGTTCACCGTAATGGCGACCGGGTCCTTCTTGTGGCCGTACACGATGCACGGGATGCGGCCCTGCTTGCGAACCGCCGTGGCGGCCTTCGAGCCGATCCGCTCTCTCAATTCAGCCTCTAGAGCTAACGTCTTGTCCATAAGCCTCACCTGATTAACTTACGCCAAACCTGTTTCTCGAAAACTTCTGAAGAATCGAGATCCGCCGCCGAGGCGCCGGATTCTCTTTACGATGCGTCCTGGGCGAAGAGGCTGCTGACGGATTCATCCCGGTGGATCCGCTTGATCGCCTCGCCCAGCATGCTGGCCACGCTCAGGACCTTGATCTTTTTCAGTTTCTTGGCCTCTTCGCTCAACGGGATGGTGTTGGTCACGACCACCTCGTCGATCGGGGCCTTCTCCAGCCGCTCCAGCGCCGGCGGCGCGAACACGCCGTGGGTCACTCCCACGCGGACGCTCTTGGCGCCCCGTTGGCGGACCAGATCCGCCGCCGTGCAGATCGTGCCCGCCGTGGCGATGATGTCGTCGCACATCAGGACGTTGCAGCCTTCGACCGAGCCGATCAGTTCCCCGGCCTGGACCTGCGAGCCGCTGAGCCGCTTCTTGTGCACGATCGCCAGGTCGCCGCCGAGGTGCGCCGCGTACCGGGCCGCAGTCTTGATGTTGCCCACGTCCGGCGAGACCACCGTCAGATCCTCGACGCGCTTGTCCCGGAAGTACCGGCTCAGGACCAGTTCGCCCGTCAGATGATCGACGGGAATGTCGAAGAAGCCCTGCAACTGGTGCGCGTGCAGGTCGATCGCCAGCACGCGGTCGGCCCCGGCGGTGGCGATGATGTTGGCCACCAGCTTGGCCGTGATGGGCACACGCCCTTCGTCCTTGCGGTCCTGGCGGGCGTACCCGAAGTACGGAATCACCGCGGTGATCCGCTTGGCGCTGGCCCGGCGCAGGCAATCCAGGTAGATCAGCAGCTCCATCAGGTGCTCATCCACCGGCTTGCAGGTCGACTGGACCACGAAGCAATCGCGGCCGCGGACGTCGTCCTCGATCCGGATCACCTTCTCCCCGTCGGGGAACTTGGTGATCTTGGCGCCGCCGATGGGAATGCCCAGGTACCGGCACACCTCGACGGTCAGATCCGGATTGCTGCTTCCCGGAAAGATCTTGAGATTGTCATTCAAAAACATCTGGCACCGTTCCTACTTTGCACAGAGCTTGTCCACGTTCTCCTGCGACACCACCGTGCCGGCGCCGACGTTGGCGCCCGCCGGGAGAGTCAGCGGCGCGATCAGAACCGCCCCGGACCCGATGTTGCAGTCGTCTCCCACGGAAGTCCGATGCACGTGGTGGCCGTCATAATTGGCGGTGATCGATCCGGCGCCCACGTTCACCCGGCATCCGATCGCGGCGTCGCCCAGGTAGCTGTGATGCCGGGCGCGAACGCCGTCGGCCAGCGAAGTGTTCTTGACCTCGGTAAAGACGCCCAGCACGACGTCGTCGCCGATCACGGTTCCTTCCCTCAGGAACGCGAACGGCCCGATCCGGCAGTCCCGGCCGATGCTCACCGCCCCGTGAATGTACACGAACGGCTCGATCACCGTGTCCTGCCCGATCTTGGCGCGGGCGTCGATCCAGGTGTTCTCCGGATCCACGATCGTCACCCCGTTCTCCATCAGCTCCTGCTGGACCCTGTGCTGCATGATCTTGCTGGCGACGCTGAGCTGCGTCCGGCTGTTGACGCCCATGGCTTCTTCGGGCCGGACCGCCGTGACCGCCACGACCTTGTTGCCCGTGGCGATCAGCACCGACAGCGCGTCCGTCAGGTAGTATTCCTGCTTGACGTTGTTCGGTTTGACCTGCGAGAGGGCCTTGAACAGGGCCTGGTTGTTGAACAGGTAGTAACTCGGGTTCACCTCTTTGACCGCCCGCTGCGTCGGGGTGCAGTCGCTGTCCTCCACGATGCCCTGGATGTTGCCGTAGACGTCGCGGATGATGCGTCCGTAGCCGGTCGGGTCGTCCAGGACCGCGGTCGCCAGCGTGGCGGCCGACTGCTCCGCCTCGTGCTTCTCGATCAGCGTCTGGAGGGTCTTGGCCCGGATCAGGGGGCCGTCGCCGCACAGCACGAGCGTCTGGCCGACGAAGTTCTCCAGGTGCTCCCGACAGCACATGACGGCGTGTGCGGTGCCCAACTGTTTGGCCTGGTGCACCCAGACGATGTCCTTGTCCTCATCGCCGCAGAACCGCTCCTTGACCTGGTCTGCGCCGAAACCGACGATGACGTAAATCTTTTCCACGCCAACACTTCGGCACGCGTCCAGCACGTACGCCAGCATGGGGCGACCGGTCACCTCGTGCAGCACCTTGGGCAGCTTGGTGTTCATCCGGCTGCTCACCCCGGCCGCCAACAAGATCGCTACTCTGTCAATCATGAAAGGCCTCAAGATCGATGATCCACAAATGACTATTTGCTATTGGGCTTCGCGACGACACGGGTCGCGTCCCACCGACGCGTCGAAGAACCAGAAACAACAAATCGCAAATCGGCAACCCAAACACCTACCCGGCCTGGACTCGAACCAGGAATAGGAGGACCAAAACCTCCTGTGTTGCCGATTACACCACCGGGTAAACACACAAGAATCTTCTACTTTCGATCCACCATTTGCGATTGGGCACCGTCCGGGCATCGGACAGATCTCTGCACAACGTCAAACAGCAAATTGCCAATGATAGATCGTAAGTTCTGTTGTCACGGGAACCGCGCTGTGCGCGGTCCGGCGAGCCCTTGTCGGAGGCTTGAGCCAGCCATGCCGTGATGCTGCTGACCCCAAAATGGGCCTTTCGGCCCGATCTACCCCGTGCGACAAGGCAGTCCTAACGGGTGGACTATACCCAGTCCGCCGGATCGAGTCAATCTCTTTTCACGCTCACGTCACACAAAAAAAACCGCTCCGACCGTTTCGCGGGTCGCCGAGCGGCTCGGCTCTAACGCATATTCCCCTACTAGGCTTTCGTCTCCCACATCTTGTGCCTCGCTTCGACCGCGAACTTGGTCGCCGTCGGCATGGGCATCGCCATCATGCAGCATCTCCAAACGAAGTGGGCCGGCCCCAGCCCGAAATCAGGCTGCAAGAACCATGGAAAGACCATCACTCTCTGCCAGTCGAGACCCCGTTCCGCACGGACTCGATCGCCACCGTGATCTCCTTGTCCACCTGCGGCCAGGATTTGGTCTCGGACCAGCCCCAGGCGCGGGCGGTGGAGGCCTTGAGCCCTCGGGCCAGGCCGACCGCCGGGTTGCCCGTCTCGCGGAGCCCGGCCAGGAACCCAGCCAGGAGGTAGTCCCCGCAGCCGACGGTGGACAGAGCCGGACGCCGCGCGGTCGCGCAGCCGGTCCACACGCCGGTCTTCGTCACCAGGATGGCCCCCTTCTCGCCGCGGCTGACTCTCACCATCTGGGCCATGTCGAGCAACCCTTTGGCCGCCTCGACCAGCGCGGCGGGCGAGTCTTCGACCTGCGAACCGACCAGCTCGCGCAGTTCCTCGACGTTGGGCGAGATCAGCCAGGCCAGACCCGCGTCGACGAGGCCCTTGAAGACAGGACCATACGTGTCGATCACGAGCCGCGCCCCCGCACCGCCGCAGGTCCGCACCAGATCGACGGTCGGCGCCAGCAGTTCGTCGCCGGGCATCGCGCCGGAGAAGACGCACCAATCCCCCTCGCGGACCAGGCCGGACAGGTCGTCGCGGAGTCTCGCCAGGTTGTCGAGCGACGCCAGACTCTTCGGATCGCGAAGATGCATCTCGCGGTGGGCTTGCGTATCGACGACGGAGATGTTTCGGCGGGTCCTGCCCTCGACCGTGGTCATTCGCGGCTCGATCAAACCGCCCAACCGACCCACGGCGGTCGCCATCTCGTCGTGGTCCTCCCGGCCCCAAAGCCCCGCCGCGATGCTGGGGCAGCCCATCCACGCCAGGGCGAATGAGACGTTCATCGCCTTGCCGGCCGGCCGGATCGTCTGCTCGTCGATGTTCATGTGCCGGCCCCATTCCACGCCCCGCCCGCGGCAGGTCACATCCCACGCCGGCGACACCCCCACCGTAATGATTCGACCGCTATCGCCCACGCAGGCATCCATTCCCAAGACCCCCTTCACAGGACACGCAACAGAACCGCGAC
>JAAYVJ010000277.1 GCA_012517265.1 Planctomycetota bacterium
AGAAACTCTGCATGAAGAACCTGGTGGCAGCAGGTTTCTACCAGGCCAACGAGACGGGGCGGGTCCGGCTGACGCGAGGTCCCTATTCTCAAAGCGGGGATCTTCTGACGGTGCATCCGACGTATTGGGAGGAGAGAGCCGGGAGGGCATGGGTCATCATGCATTGGTTCTTTCTTCCCTCCAATCCGGCCAAGGTCGGCGCGATGATCGACGAAGCGTATGAGCGACACGCCTCTCTCCTCAGTGCGGGGGTTGAGGCGTTCGAGTCGCACCCGTCAGGCGCGTCTTCGTTATTGAATGCAGATTGGTCGCGTTTCCGTTGGAACCTCGGGTATTTTGCGGACGTCACAGCGTCGTTGGGGGAGGATAGCCACGTCGCTCTCTGTATGATCTATCGCATGTTGGAGACGATGCGCCGGGGGACACTCGCCGTCATCGCCCTCCGGCGATACAAGGATGATCATGGTTCCTGGCCGACGGACTTGAAGGCCGGCGAGGCCCGCCGGATGATCGGGTCCTACGTGATGACCGAGAACGATTGCCTGGTCCGTCGACAGACGCCCGAGCCGGTCGGCATGGGCTCGTACGGGATGGACTCGCACAACCTGCAGCGGTATGTCACGTCCGACGGATTCGTCCAGAACGAAGGCGACGTCGGCGTCTCCCCGCCGCGGGCGTATCAAATCGCGTTCGGCTCGCTGACGCCCCGGCAGGAGGAGTGCGCCAATCTCGTGGTCCCAGTGTGCGTGTCGTCGTCGCACATCGCGTACGGCTCGATCCGCATGGAGCCGGTGTTCATGATCCTCGGCCAGAGCGCCGCCACGGCCGCGGCGTTCGCCATCGACGGAGACTGCCCCGTCCAGAAAGTGGACTACGGGAAGCTGCGGGAGCGGCTTCTGGCCGACGGGCAGGTCCTCAGCCACTAGGGCGGTCTTCGGGCAAATCTGCTTGCATCGGCCTGTCGAAGGTGCTATAATCTTACACTGAAGTAGGCTGGAGATCTCTCCGGTTCGGAGTTGTCTCTGCCTAGAACAAGACGTCTTTGCTCGATGGACTGCATGGTCGGGCGGACGTGTTGGGGGATGGAACCCAGTCCTGAGAAGGATGGTCACGCGAATTGAGCTTGCGTCCGCGCCGGCGGTGTTTCTTCGGCCGTTGCGGACGGCGGGTGCTTTCATTGCGCGAGTTGTGCGCGCAGCCATAAGCGGCGAGGAAAACAGAAGCAACGGAGTGAGGAGGAGCACAGATGAAATGGTCAACGATTCGTAACGTGCTGTCGGCGGCGGTTCTAGTTGGCGTCTGCGCGGCCGGCGCGTCGCAGGCGGGCGAGTTGAAAGCCTGGGGCCTGGATCGAGACGGTCAGGTGGCCAATGTGCCGGCGGGGAGCGACTATATCGCGATCGCCGCCGGGGACGCGCACGGGCTTGCCCTGAAGTCCGACGGGACCATCGTCGCCTGGGGCCAGAACGACGACGGCGAGTGCGAAGTCCCGGCCGGGACCTACAAGGCGGTCGGAGCCGGCGCCGACTTCAGCCTGGCGATCCGCACCGACGGCACGATCGCCGCCTGGGGCTACAACGGCCAGCGGCAGGTTTCCGGCGTTCCGGAAGGAAGCGACTTCGTCGCCGTCGACGGCGGCGAGCTGTTCGCCGTGGCTCTCAAGTCCGACGGCTCGATTGTCGCCTGGGGCAACAATCGCTGGGGGCAGGTGTCCAATGTCCCGGCCGGCACGGGGTTCAAGGCCGTCGTGGCGGGCGACGACCACGCTGTTGCTCTGCGGTCCGATGGCTCGCTGGTCGCCTGGGGCTATTGGGCGGCGACGGATGGAGTCCCGACCACCGGCACGTTCACCGCGATTGCCGCCGGCGGCAGCTTCTCCTTGGCTCTCAAGAGCGACGGCTCAATCGTCTGGTGGGGCGACGATCCCTATGGTTATGACTTCGGCGTCGTCCCGGCGGGTTTCGATTACACCGCTGTCTCAGCGGGCTATCTTCACTGCCTGGCCCTCGCGAGGGACGGTTCCATCGTCGGCTGGGGCGCCGGCGCCAGCGTCTCCGGCCATCCGAACTGGGGACAGGCCATGCCTCCCTCGGACAGCGGTTTCTCCGCCATCGCCTGCGGGCTGTATTTCAGCCTGGGCCTGACGGGCAAGACCGAGCCGGCGGAACCCGCAGAACCGAACGAGCCCGAAGTCCCGGCTGCGATCTCGGACGATTTCGACGGAGATCGCCTCAGCGAGTCCTGGACGCTCTCAGGCGACGACTTGCAGAGCTGCCGGCTGGAACAGGCCAACGGGCGTCTGGAACTTCTGACGACCTCCCGGGCCCAGGGCGTCTCGGCGTATTGCGTCGGCGCCGGCTGGCACGTCGATGCGACGGGCGACTTCTCCTTCAAGGTGGACTATCACTTCGGTCTGGTCAGCGACACCGACGGCCAGATCTTCATCGGCATCACGCCCGACGCCAACGACTTGTCCACGCGGTACGTCAAGCTCGGCGTCGGATGCGATCGTCAGTACTCGTACGTCTGGTACGAGTCGATCGATCTCAGGGACATGCAGATGGACTTCAACGGCCGGCGTTCGGATGACGGCACGCTGTACGTCTCGTACAACGCGGCCCGCGACGAGCTGTACCTGAGCACGCTGGGCTACGGCGACCCAAACGCCTGGGCGGTGGTGGCCGGTCTGGTCGGGAGGTCCTGGCAGGGCGGGCCCCTCACCGTCTTCCTCGGCGGCGGCACCGACGGCCTGGAGATCGTCTCCGGCGACGCATGGCTGGACAACTTCATCGTCGAGACCGGCGGCGTCTCCTCCGATCCGGCCAACGACGAGATCCGCGACGTGTACCGTTTCTGGTCGCCTGTCATCTCGCGGCATTTCTACACGATGGACACCGCCGAGCGGGACAAGCTCATCAAGGAGTACGCAGCGGTCTGGACGTACGAAGGCCCGGTCTACAAGGCGGCCGCCTCCGCATTCCAGAAGGGCCTTCTGCCGGTGTATCGCTTCTGGTCTCCTATCGGCGAGTCTCATCTGTACACGATCCAGGAGAGCGAGAAGGACACGCTGATCCGGGACTATCCGGACTACTGGATCTTCGAGGGCGTTGCGTTCTACGCCTATCCCGAGGGCTCCCAGCCGGCCGAGTGTCTGCCGGTCTACCGGTTCTGGAACGTCACCGACAACAGCCACTTCTACACGATGGACGAGAGCGAGCGGGATAAGATGATCCGCGAGTACCCCGACATCTACGTC
This sequence comes from Planctomycetota bacterium, assembly GCA_012517265.1. Classification (GTDB taxonomy): domain Bacteria; phylum Planctomycetota; class Phycisphaerae; order Sedimentisphaerales; family Anaerobacaceae; genus PLanc-01. Next base: position 3,257 of record JAAYVJ010000277.1, read on the forward strand.
TACGAGGGCGTTGCATTTTACGCGTACGGGCTCTAAACCGGCCCGGTCAGGTTGATTGGCAATCGGACTGCGGATTGGCGGTTTGGGTAGTCGCCTCGCGACCCCGCCTCCAATCCGCAGTCTTTTTTTTCGCTTCGGCCAAGAACCCGGAGAAATCCTGTTACCCACGCATCGCGGCGTGCCTTACGGGGAGTGAAGACGCCTGACGGTCCGGCGTTCGGGCCGTCGTCGGTTCTCAGACCCTGCGGGAGGCTCGACACATGGACGCCGCTGTCGATACGAAGAAACCTGCGATTCTCTGGTTCACGCCGGCCGTGTTCTTGCTCGGAGTGTCGGGCTTGTGCGGCGCCAGCCGTGCGGGCATCGCCGACCACCTTTTCCGGGGGCAGATCCTCCAGAGCCAAGTCTACGACGATCCCATCTACAGGACTCCGCTTCAGGTCTTTCATCTGGAGGTGGAGACTGATGAGACGGTCGCCTCCATCGAGTTCTCGACGCCCGCCGGGTACTGGGACCTCATTCCCGGCGATGCATCGACCATCTCCGAGGAGATCGAGACGTACCATTGGACCGATGACGCCACTCACGTCTGGGAGTACTGGGGGTACTTCGCCCACCCCGAAGCTCTGCGGGATTTCTTCGGCGACGGCGAATACGCGATCGTACTCCATTATGTCGATGGAAGCGAGGAGGAGACGGTTGTCTGGTATGCAGTGCCGGGGGAAGAGCTGGCCATCGCGCCGCCGACGCAAAAGCCCGCCATCACCCGGCCCTCCTACGATGGCGTGACCGCCTCCCCTGTGGTGTTCGAGTGGAAACCGGTGGCGGATGCGAACGTCTGGGACGTCTACCTGAGAATCTGGAACGCCGACGACGGCTATCTGGTCTCGGACATCTACGAGGCCAACGCGATCGCCTCGGATTCCTACAGCCTGTTCGAAGGGAGATATTCCGCCGAACTGTCGTTCGAGAATTACTACGACGTTACGAACGACGACGGCGTCCCCTTCGATCTGCTCAAGGCGACCACGCTGTGGCATCCGTTCGAGGTGATCTACGGAACGGTGTATCGATTCCGGGCCCCGGCCACCGACCAGGATTTCTACACGATGGACGACGTGGAGAAGGACACACTGATCGAGGAGTACTCCGACGTCTGGAAGTTCGAGGGCCCTGCGTTCCACGCCTGGGCGACGAAGTACTTCCCGGACTTGGCGCCCGTTCACCGGTTCTGGTCCGAGCGAACCGGCTCGCATCTCTACACGATCGACCA
>JAAYVJ010000278.1 GCA_012517265.1 Planctomycetota bacterium
ACGATCAGGCAGGCCGGGACGGTGAAGGTCCAGACGTATCCCTTGTGTGTGGTTCCGTCCGCTTCGACCTCATCGACGCGCCAGGCATAGGGTCCGCCTCCGAAGGCGACCCTGCCGGCCAGCGACAGGCCGGTGTCCGCCTGGTTGCCCACAAACTCGGGCGAGGACCGATCGGCGTTTGCGACAGCGGCTCTGCTGGTTCCGAAGTAGACGTCGTGCGAGACCGCGCCTTGCCCTGCGGTCCAGGCCAGATCGGAGACGTTGCGGATGTCGACGACGAGGCCGTTGGCCGGCTGAGGCTGGGCAGCCAGGACAGGATCGCCGGCCATGATCTGGGCGATCTTGGCGTCGTCGGAGGCGACATCGTAGACTCGGACGTCGTCGATGACGCCGGGGAAGTACCGGTCGTCGAGGTGGCTGTACTGGCGTCCGATGTGGAACCACTCTGTGCTGGGGGCGAAGTTGGTGTTATTGGAAGCGGCCTGCCGCACGCCGTCGACGAAGAGGATGTTGGCCTGCCCCTGTCGGACACCCGCGATGTGGTGCCACTCGGTGTCGGTGTAGGCATTGTTGCTGGTCGCCTGACCGCTGAGGGAGGCGGAACCATCGCCGACCCAGAGGCGGAAGACGTTGGAGCTGTGCCGCACGAGGGAGAACCCGTAGTAGTTGGTGGCCAGGACGAGCCGGCCGCCGATGCCTCCGTAGAGTCCGGCGTTGCCGGGGCTGAGCTGGACCCAGGAGGCCAGGGTGAAATCGCCCTTGATCGAGGCGCCGGCGTCGACGCCGCAATTGACGTACTTGCCGGTATTGAACAGCAGAGCCGAACCATAGAAGCCGTCGACCCAGGCGGGATTGCCGACGATCGTGCCGTGGTTGCCGTGTCCGGACCAGTCGACTGCGATGCTGCCGGCGCCTTCATCGAGTTTCCACCAGCCCATCAGGTGCGAATCCGTCACCGGGACTTTGGGCAGGGTCGTGAAACTCCAGATGTCGCCGGTGTGAGTCGTGGTTCCGGCGAATTCATCGACGCGCCAGTAATAGGTCGTGCCGGGCTGGAGCCCTGCTTCCGGGGTGTAGGCCGGAGTGACCACCATTCTCTTGGTGGCGGTGCCGTTGGCGACTTCCTCGCGGTTGGTGCCCAGGTACAGGGTGTGGAAGATGACGCCGATGCCGCCGTTCCAGGTCAGCGTGCTGTCGGTCAGGACATATCGGCCGCCATCGACCGGGGTGGGATTCCAGGCCTTGAGCGGCTGGACCGTGAAACTCCACACCGGGCTCTTCCACGGGCTGGCGGGGTTGCCCTCGGCCGCTTCATCCACGCACCAATAATAGGTCTTTCCAGGGGTCATGCCGGCGGCGTAGCCCGGGATCTGGCGAACGTCCAGAGAGGCCGTCGTGGTTGTGACGGGCGCCATCTGTCTCGCTTCGACCGCCTCGAAGCTCTCGCCGAAGTAGACCTGATGCGTGGTCGCGAAGTCGCCCGGCTCCCACTTGAGGGTGTACTGGACTTGGCCGATCACCGCGCCATCGGCGGGCAGGACGACCAGGGCCGTGGCGTACGGAAGATCCTCCATGGACTTCTTCACGCCGTTCAGATCGAGCGCGTTGTTGTAGATGCGGACGTCGTCGATCCGGCCGTAGAACTCGCGGCTGCTCTCCCAGGTCTTTCCGATGACGACGTTGGCCTGGTCGCTCGCACCCGGGAGAGTGACGCCGGTCCCGTCGACGCCGGCGGCGACGCCGTTGATGAAGTACTTCTGCGTGCCGTCGACGATTTCGGCCGCGACATGGGCCCACTCATTCAAAGGGACCTTTGTCGTGCTCATCGTGCCGACGCCGTTGGTGCTGAAGTGCAGGCTGCCGCTCGAATACAGGTAGAGGCTGTAGGAGCGGGGGCTGTTGGATTTGGCCACGATGCCCTGATACTCCGCGCCGGTCGTGCCGGTGTATTGAGTTGCGCGGATCCAGGCCGTCACGGTGACTTCCTTGCTGACGGTCAGGCTGTCGGAATGCGGGATTTCGACGAAATCATCGACGCCGTCGAGTTCGAGGGCCTGTCCCAGCGCGCCGGCCACCCACTTGGGACCGTTCTTGAGAGTGCCATGGTTGTTGTACCCGCTGGTGTCGTTGGCCGTGACACCGGCACCCTCATTGAGCGGCCAATGTCCCACCAGTTCGGCCCGGACCGATCCAGCGATCGGGCCAGCCAGCAGGGCTATGATCAGAAGCAGAACAGACTGTTTACGCATCACCGACCTCCTATCCAGACAAGATGAAACAAGAGCGGTCGCGCTGGCCACGCGCCATGCGCGCCGCAGACTCCACCGGTTAAACGTGTACCCTCCACCCGAACACCCCAGTCCGGCAGTACCCGATGCTCCAAGCCGGATCTACCTCGCTCCGACTTGATATCAGACGCCAAACGCAAGGGCCCACCGAATACCTGGACCTCAGTGTAACGTCTTGGAGGAACCCGTGTCAAGACCTCGGGGACAGTTTATGTCCGAGGGCTGGGGGGCAAAACGAGGTGTAGACGCAGAGACCTGGGGTTGCGAGGATGACTTGAGTGACAATTATGTCACAATGCGCCGGTCCGAGCCTGCACCGGTTATTGGACGGCCCGATAATCCACGCGTGAACAGGAACGTCCCGCGCGAGTGCTACTTGGTTGTGACGCCCAAAAGGAACAGAAGCATTACGAACAAGGTCAAGACCATCTCATTCATAGCTTTACTCCACCCCAATTAACCATGATCGTATTGTACCGCCCGGCCCGTCAATGATCAAGAGAAATCAACGACGCCTGGCCGCAGAATGCGAGAAATGTCTCGCTGTCCCGCGAGAACGGAAAGGGAATGCGATTTTTGGGGACCTAGAGACGAAGTATTTTTCGCGAAAGATGTGAAGATATCGGGAAGAGCCTCGGAGGCCGTCTCGCGTTGTCTTTCCTTCAGAGGGCATCCAGGGGGACGTTTGGCGCAACCGGATCGGGCGGTGACGCAAACCCCACCTGATCCAGAAGAAGGACGCGCGACGGCATCCGGTCGAATCGGAACCGGATTTCCCTCAATTGGGACGGGGTAAAGTCGGGATTCGCGTCTACGAAATCGCGCAACGGCATTTCATATGTCTGAAGAACCGGTTCGACGGCCGACTTGTTGCGGGTTCGCTCCCAGTACGCCCACTTTGTCCACGTGACGTGCAGGGCCGGTTGGAGCGGCGCGACGTGGCTGAGGGGCAGCCGGGCGACAACTTGGTTGGCATCGACCAACTCGATGGTCAGGTCGATGCCGCCGTCCCGGGGGGGACC